>CBFHAF010000207.1:0-7553 GCA_965653435.1 uncultured Chitinophaga sp. | reverse complement strand
CATTCATACAGGAACAAAGCCTGGGCATCCATTACAACCAGGGCAGCGACCTGCTGGATTATCTTAGCGACAAGACCGTTTTCGAATATAAGGCCGGGTATGTGAATATACCTGACAAACCGGGGCTCGGCATAGAGATCAATGAGGCGCATGTACGTAAAATGGCCGCCGTTGGCCATAACTGGAAGAACCCGGTATGGCGCCATACCGACGGAAGCATCGCAGAATGGTAAAACAAACGAACATGCACAGCTCCACGACTGATACAAAACCCACCCGGGCCCGTTACCAGGTACTTTTTCTCCTGTTTGTGAACGTGGTCATCAATTACATGGACCGCAGCAACCTGGCGGTGGCAGCTGCAGACATCAGCAAAGAGTTCCGGTTCACGACCGTGCAGATGGGGCTGATCTTTTCCGCCTTCAGCTGGACCTACCTGCTTTTCCAGATACCCAGCGGCATTCTCGTGAAACGGGTTGCCCCGCGGATATTATACACGGTCAGCCTGGTAAGCTGGTCGCTGGCCACCGTATTGCAGGGTTTTGCCAAAGGCTTCGTTTCCCTCTTCGGGCTGCGCATGGCCACCGGCGCGCTGGAAGCGCCTGCCTTTCCCATCAACAACCGGGTGGTGAGCAGCTGGTTCCCAAACCAGGAACGGGCTTCAGCGATCGCTGTGTATACTTCCGGGCAGTTCCTCGGCCTTGCTTTTTTAATGCCGGTATTGTCAAAGATCCAGTACCAGGCTGGGTGGAAAGGCCTGTTCGTGATCACCGGGCTGATCGGCGTTGTTTGGGGCTTGGTATGGTATTTCTTTTACCGCGACCCGCTGCGGCATAAAGGGGTGAACAAGGCCGAACTGGCGCATATCGAAAACGGGGGAGGACTGATAGACCGCCAGCCGGAAAATGGCGGCAGGAATGCATTTCAATGGGCCGATCTCAGGGAAGTGTTGTCGCACCGTAAACTCTGGGGCATTTATCTCGGCCAGTTCGCCGTGAGCGGTGCATTGTGGTTTTTCCTCACCTGGTTCCCCAAGTACCTGGTGGATTACCGCGGGCTGGATTTTATCCAATCCGGTTACTGGGCCTCTTTGCCTTACCTGGCCGCCTTTGCGGGCGTGCTGTGTTCCGGCTTCCTGTCGGACTACCTGGTGCGCAAAGGGGTGCCTGCCGCGAGGGCGCGCAAAACGCCCATCATCGCAGGCCTGCTGCTTTCAGTCAGCATCATCGGGGCCAACTATGTGCATACGCCGGGGCTGATCATCCTGTTCATGTCCCTTTCCTTTTTCGGTGTAGGGTTCGCCTCCATCACCTGGATCTTCGTATCCACGCTCGCCCCCAAACACCTGATAGATGTGACGGGAGGGGTATTTAATTTCATCGGCCAGCTGGCGGGCATCATCGTGCCTATCGCCATCGGCTTCCTGGCCAGCGGCGGTAATTTCGCGCCGGCACTTATTTTTATCGCCGTGCTGGGCGGTTTGGGCGCCTGCTCTTATCTTTTCCTGGTAGGGAATGTGGAACGGGTAAAGTCCGGAACAAGCGCATCAGTACATTAAAGTCAGAAGCATGGATACTTTTTTAAGCTGCGACTGGGGGACCAGTAATTTCAGGCTGCGCCTGGTACGCGTGAAAGACCTGCGGGTGCTGGCAACAGTGCAGAACGACCAGGGTATTTCCCAGGTAGCAAGGCGCTGGCAGCAACAGGGCAATATCAGCCGCCAGGATTATTATACGAGCTTTCTGCACGGGCAGGTCCGTGAAATGGAACACCAGCTGGGCAAGGCGCTGGATGGTATACCGGTGGCGCTGTCCGGCATGGCGTCGTCATCCATCGGGCTGGTGGAGCTGCCTTATAAAAGACTTCCGTTCTCTACAGACGGGTCCGATCTTTTGACGAGGTCATTTCAAAACGGTAAGAACCCGCTGCTGATCATTTCCGGAGCCTGCACAGGCGATGATGTGATGCGTGGCGAGGAAACCAAGATCACAGGGGCCGCCGCTTCTTTACCGGCTGCGGGGCAGGAACATTTCCTGCTGATGCCCGGCACGCACTCCAAGCATGTATGGATCCGGGAAGGGCAGGTAACGGCTTTCCAGACGTTTATGACGGGAGAGTTCTTCGCGCTGCTGTCCGGCAGCAGCATACTGTCCGGATCGGTAGCTGAAGGGGGCGGGTTTGCAGATCCCGCCAATCGTGTGAGTTTTATCAATGCAGTACGCCGCAGCCGGGAAACCCCGCTGCTGCAGCATAGCTTCAAAGTGCGCACCAACCAGCTGCTGAAGGGATTGCCGCCGGAACAGAACTATTATTATCTCAGCGGCATGCTGATCGGGGGCGAGCTGGCTGCGTTAGCACCGGGCATTGCCGTGCACCTGCTGGGCGGCGCGATGCATACGCCGTTATACACACTGGCCTGCGAGGCCCTGGGCATCAGCATTGCATCCGTGCAGGATGCGGACGAGGCATTGATAAGAGGGCAGCAGGTTATTCTGTCATCTTCAGACTTTTTAAAATAAGCCAACGTTAGCGGGCGAGGCAAAGCCCGTCGCCGCTCCCCGCAATGACGGGCTTCGCTGCAATAAAAAAGCGGCCGCCTCAAATGAGGCAGCCGCTTTTTTATTGTTATCGTTTCAGCTTACAGGGAAGCGATCAGCTTCTCGTTCAGCGCCACGTAATCGGCATTGTTGGCTTCTTTGGCCATGGCGATGGATTTTTCGGCGGTAGCTTTAGCTGCTGCCTTGTCGCCGGATTTAGCCTCGATCTTGGCTTTCCAGTGGTAAACCCAGAAAGCTTTCGCGTTCTCGGGCTGCTGGGTGGCCTTGGTGATGTAATCCAGCGCGGTCTTCATGTCGCGGTTGGTTTCGTAGTAGTACACGGCTGCGGAGAAGTAGGGTTTCTTCTCGGTTTTCATAGCCTCTTCGATGGAAGCCATTACTTTGCCGTCGATGTCTGCGGTGATCTCAACGGGGATCAGGGTCCTGTCCCAGCTGATCATCATCGTCATGGCGCTGGGGCGAACGTTCTCGAACAGGATCATAAAAGACTCGATCGGGAAAGGCAGCTCCTGTATTTCGGTCTTGAACCGGGCTACGTCGTCCTCTTTTTTGTAACCGTCGATGCCCCAGTTCTTCAGGCCTTTGTTCAGCACAATTTCCCAGCCTTCGGGGGAAGGGATGCCGTACATCACGTATTCGCCGGCGGGAACGGGCGTACCGTTCAGTTTCACATCTTCGCCGAATTTGATCCTGGTGGCGGCATTGGCGCCCATACGCCAGAGCTTGCCGTAAGGCACCAGGTCGCCCATGATCACGCGGCCTTTGGCCAGCGGGCGGCTGTAGGTTACTTCAACGGAAGACAGGGCAAAGTCCTGCCTGATGGTCTGGGTGGGGCTTGGAGCCGGCATCTTGATGCCCTGCGCCTGCGCAGCGGAGGCCGTCATAACACAAAGTGCCACGGCGGAAAGAAACGCGGATAGTTGCTTCATAATTTGCATATTATATTGGTGGTAGTAAAAAAATTGCACTGCAATTTATGCCGGTTTTGCGGAAGAAAAACGGATGGCGGTCATTAATTCCTTGTGAAACGTCGGAAATCCTGGCTGACTATTCGATGAGGCCGTTGCGGAATGCATAAAGCACAAGCCCGACGGTGTTCTTTACATTCAGCTTTTCCAGCAGCTTCTGGCGCAGGCCCTCCACGGTGCGGGAGCTGAGGTAGATCTGGTCTGCTATTTCCTGGGTGGTGTATTCGTTGCAGATGAGCTTAAGCACTTCCAGCTCGCGGTCGCTGAGCTGCACTTCGTTCTTGAAGGTAGGCTTGAATTGTTGCTTGTTCTTATGCAATACTTTTTTGAGGAGGGCCAGGTTTACGTTCTCGTTGAAATAAAAACCCTTGTCGAAGGTGGTGCAGATGGCTTCGTATATTTCTTCAGGCTCGCTGTTCTTGAGCAGGTAGGCATTGGCGCCGTTTTCCACGAGATGGACAATGAAGTTGTCGTCTTCATACATGGTGAGGATGATCACCTTCACCTGGGGATATTTTTCTTTTACTTTGATCGTGGCCTGGATGCCGTCCATTTTAGGCATTTTCAGGTCCATGAGGATCACGTCCGGCTGCTGGTCCTGCATGATCTGCAGCAGGTGCTCGCCGTCTTCCGCTTCGAATACCACGTTGATATTGTCATACGGGGTCAATGTATTGATCACCCCGCTGCGGAAAATCTTATGGTCGTCTGCAATCGCAACTTTAATGGGCGGCAGCATAATAATGGTTATTTAATGGCTTTAAACAAGAGGCTGATAGTTCTCCACCGTGATCTCGGCCACTGTACCGACGGGAGAATTCTTTACAAAGGTGATGTTTCCCCCGATAATATTCAAACGGCTTTCGATATTTTTTAAGCCGAGGTGCCCGGTCTTCTTCCTGGATTCCTCGAATTTATCGACCAGTTTGCCGTTGCCGTCGTCTTCCACTTTAATGGTCAGGGTGGAAGGGGTGCTCTGGTAAGTGATCTGCACGTTGCGGGCTTCGGCGTGTTTGAGGATGTTGTTCATCAGCTCCTGTACCACGCGGTACACGTTCAGCGCCTTCTCGCGGTCCACGTTGTAGGAAGTGCCGTCGGTCCGGAAGGAGATAAGGATCTCGCGGTTCTTGTTCATCAGGCTGGTGAAAGAATCCAGCGCATGGCTGAGCCCGAGGTTTTCCAGGGTGGTGGGGTGCAGGCTCTGGGAGATGAACCGGAGCTGCTGGATGATCGTGTCCGCGAATTCCTTGGTTTCCTTGAGCTTTTCTTTTTCCCCGTTGCCGGCCAGCTGCTGGAGGTGGTTCAGGGAAAGCTTGAGGACGGACAGTTGGGCGCCTACTTCATCGTGCAGGTCTTCCGCGATCCTTTTGCGCTCCGTTTCCTGACCCTGGAGTACGGCCACGAGGCGTTCTTTCTGCAACTGCAGGTCTTTATCCTTCAGGATAAGCTTATACTGCACTACCTGCTTTTGCTGCAGCACGACCATGATCACCACGAAAATACCCAGGCTGAGCATTACAATGGTGCCGATCAGTATGAGTTGCAAGGTATTCATGCCTTCGCTTTTTTAATCTTTTGGAGCCCAATATAAAAAAGAAAGACCTGAATTATGCCTGCGATCCATGTTAAAGCGGCCGTAATGCGGTACATCGACAATAATACCTCCTGGGGGCCGGCCTGTTGGATGAAGTTAAAGGACAGGTTCAGCATGAACGAGCAGCAATTTTCGACAAATAGCCCGGCATTGAACCAGAAAACGGGAAGGGAGTTAATGAAAATGGACCGTTCTATCAGGCTTTCGTCCCGCATCAGCTGGAGAAAGAAGAGGATGGCGTATACAATCAGGATGAACCCGCGGGTGGAGATAAATATGGAGTTAAAATGCATAGGGCCTTCGAGCCAGATGAAATCCAGCAGGAAAATGACAGTGCATACGCCCAGCAACACCTTGATGGTTTTATGAAGGGCCTCGCCCTTCAGCACCCTGAGATAAAATAATGAAAGGATATAGAACTGCACGAGCATCATACAGGATATGAGCGGCATATTGTTGCCTATCAGGCGCGCAAGCACCTCACACCCGATCCCGTATACAACGGCTGAGAGAAAGTAAATGTAAATTAGCCGCTGTTCTTTGTCGAACAACCTGAGTTTTAAAGTAAAGGGGATCAAAAAAAGGATTTCGATCCCCAACATACAGTACCAAAAAATGTGATGAAGCAGCACTAGGTAGTCTTTATCCGTTATCTGAATTCAATGGATTCGATTTGGGGCAATCATAGGGGCAGAAAGTGTCTGTAATAAGAATATCTTTGCTCGGAGCCGAATCCTTTTCCAGCATGCTTTGTGCTGAAGGAATGATGTCGTTTCCTTCCTCATCTGTTGCAACCAGTACGAAACCTTTATCACGTTTGCCGTCGCCGTCTATATCCATTCCATAATAAATACGCAGCCCGACAACGCCCGGCTTGTTCAGCAGTTCGTTAATCTTGTCGATGCCAAAGAATCCCGCGAGCTTGGGGTCTTTGTGTTTTTTTCGGTCTGTTTGATCGATACGGTACGCCTGGGTGAGCTTCGAACCTTTTACAAGGTTGATGAACCTCCCGGTTGATTTGCTAAATTTGGACATGTTTTGCTTTTTTAAGAGTTAGTTTGAAAATGTCGCCGGTAAAATTATTACAAAATCCCACTTTTCAAAGGCTGCCCAGCCTCGCCCCAGCGCCCCGGTTTGCCCCTTTAAAATCAATTTTTATTATACCCACTGCGGATTCTGGATGGTATATACCCATTCGTGGGGATGGCCTTTTGCGGGTTTTTCCGCATAAAATGCGTAGAAGTACGCATTCCCATTTCCAGGGATTGAACGCTTGACCCGAACCCCGTTCTTTTTAACCTTTGTAGAAGTGAACTTTGAAGACGTAAGGAGGGTTATAGACCGTGTTAATTCCAAATTCTTTACACGCACTCGGGCCTTTCTACCATCGTTTGTTCTCGTTAGTATGCAGAGGGCCGGCCGGTTGCCCTGAAACCGGCAAATAAGTAGAAGACCGTGACCCCGTTTTTGTAGAACCAAAAGTTGATCGCTTATGAGTTATCTGTTAATTGGAAACATCTCTGCGCTGATCTGTGAAGAGTGTATTGAACCCCTGGCCAACGCCCGCATCCGGATCTATCTTCCGGGCACGCCCTATGAGGCGGACGAGCTGGCGGTAGGCATTTTTAAAGACTTAAGGCAGCTGTCTGAAAGGGACGTGCAGGCCAAGGAGGAACGCCTGTTGGCCGAATCCCGGCTGGACGAACGCGGTAATTTCAGCATTGGCTGGGAAGACCTTCACCTGTTCACCGAACCGCTGGAAATGGATATCTGCCTGAACAACGTGCCGGGCAGGGATCAAGGCCAACAGGATTGGATCCAGTACCACCTGAGCACTTTCGTGCCGCATTGGAAGCGTTCGCGCGACAAGTACCTGGCGGCATTTGCTTACGTGGTGCCATCCGAAAAATGGTCCGCCATCCGCCGCGAGTTCGGTGCCTGGGCTATTGCCGGCACCGTCAGGCATTTCGAAACGCACGAGGCGCTGAAAGGCGTAAGGGTGGAAATGTACAATGCGCTAACGCAAAAGCCCCTGGCTTTCGCCTTTACCGGCGAAAACGGGCGCTACAGATTATATTTCAACCGCAAGGGCAGCAGGCAGGGGCCGGATGTATACTTCAAGGTATACGGCAGCCACGGCCTCATCTGGAGCGAAAACCGGGATAATGCCCTGCAGCCGGAAAGGCAGCAGATCGCCCATTGCACAAAAATAAATCTCGCCGTGGTGCCCTCCGCCGGGGAAAAAAGGACGGCCAGGCTCACCGGGTGGATCAGTGATTTTATCAGTAGCAAGACCGCGAAAAACAATTATAAAGACCGGTATGTAATGTACTAGTCCTCCAATGTTGGAAAAGCCCCAATTCTACAAACAGCTGCCTAATCCTCAGCCAAGCCTCCCACGGGCAGCTGTTTTTTTTACTTTCCTTCCGCCAA
>CBFHAF010000206.1:0-7554 GCA_965653435.1 uncultured Chitinophaga sp. | reverse complement strand
GCGCCAGAAAGCCGTCACGTAAGTATCGCTCGGTGTATGGTTGAGCCTGAAAGCCCCGGTGGCGATGGTAGTACGGTTCATAAAACCTTCATCCGCGGACCAGCCGAGGAGATACAGCACGTTGTTGCCATACAGGCCGTCAGTACCTAATGTATGATATACCGAAGTGAGCGCATAATCCAGCTCCTGCGGCGTTTTGTAATAGTTGCCGGGGAAAAGCGCATCCTTGGGCTTGGTATCCAGGAAGCTGTTGCACGACCCGGCTGTAAGGATGATAAAACCCAGTATGATGATGTATCTGATATTCATACCTGAAGATGTTAAGCGGTTTAGAAATTTGCTTTCAGACCGAAAGTGATGGTCCTGGCCTGCGGGTAGGCTGAATAGTCGTACCCCGGCGTCAGGATATTGTTACGCGTCGAAACTTCGGGGTCAAGCCCTTTGTATTTCGTCCAGGTGAAAAGGTTCTGCATCGCCACGTTCAGGGAGAGATTGGTCATGTACACTTTCCTCAGCAGCGCGGAAGGCAGCGAATAATCCAGCGATAAGGTTTTGAGGCGCAGATAGGAACCGTCTTCGATGTATTTGGAAGAATGGTACCCGATCACACCCTCGCCGCCGGCCCTGAAATGTTCGTTGGTCTGGTTCTCCGGCGTCCAGCGGTTCTGGTAGCTGGCGAACTGGTTCATATTGCGGCGGCCGTTGGGATTGCCTTCGAAAGTGATGCGGTTCGCATTATAGATATCCCCGCCGTACGACCACTGGAAAAATACGTTCAGGCTGAAACCCTTGTACCGCAGGTTGTTCACGAAACCGCCGGTGTGAATGGGCTGGCCGCGGCCGATGATCGTTTTGTCGTCCGAATTCACATTGCCGTCGCCGTTCATGTCGCGGTATTTTATGTCGCCTGGCTGGATAGTGTTGCGGGGCCTCCCGTTGGCGGGCACTTCCGGCTTCAGTACATACACGCCCGGCGCAGGATTGTCGAAATCCGCGTACTGGTAATTGCCTTCCCATATGTAGCCTACCATCATACCGGAAGGTTTCCCGATCTCGGAAGTATAAAGGTTATCGTTGTAGTTCACATCTGTCACCACCGAGTTGTCCAGCGAGCGCTGGCCTTCGGTGAGCGCCAGCACCTTGTTTTTGTTGAAGGTGATATTGATGCTGCTCTCCCAGCTAAAATCCTTCGCTGTGATCACGCGCGCATTCAGCGTCAGCTCCAGGCCTTTGTTCTCGATCTTCCCGATGTTCTTGAAAGCGGTGCCGAAGCCAACGGTAGGCGGCAGCTGCGCGTTCAGCAAGAGGTCGTCTGTTGTGCGTTTATAAACATCCGCGGTGAATTCCAGGCGGTTATTGAAAAGCCCCAGTTCGTACCCGATATCCGTTGAAGTGGTGCG
Source organism: uncultured Chitinophaga sp. (assembly GCA_965653435.1). Taxonomy (GTDB): domain Bacteria; phylum Bacteroidota; class Bacteroidia; order Chitinophagales; family Chitinophagaceae; genus Chitinophaga. Next base: position 6,154 of record CBFHAF010000206.1, on the reverse strand, counting down.
CTCCCAGGTAAGCTCGGGATTGCCGAGGTTGGACTGGTACACCGCCAGCAGCGGCGTGGCGTTCTGGAAAGAGTAGCCGTTGGTGGAAGTGGTGAGCATGGAAATGTACGCGAAGTCGCCCACGCGGTCGTTGCCCACCACGCCAAAGCTGCTCCTGAGCTTGGATGTGCTGATCACATCCTGCCCTTTGAAGAATTTTTCGTTGTGCATGTTCCAGGCCACCGCCGCACCGGGGAAATACCCCCAGCGGTTGCCGGGCGCGAACTTGGAAGAGCCGTCTGCCCGGAAAGTAAGCGTGAGCATATACCGTGAATCGTAGTTATAATCAACCCTGCCGCCGTAGGAGCTGCGCGTGTTGTAAGAGCGGTTGGCAACGGGATTAAAAGGAATGCCGTCGTTCAGTCCGGCGATGCCCAGGCTTTCGTTGGGCAGCAGCCGCGAAGAAAAACCTTCGGAGGTAAGATCATTCCGCTGGAAGGTTACGAGCCCCAGCACGGTGAAAGTATGTTTCTGGCGGAAAGTGTTGGTATAGGTAAGGGTATTTTCGTTGGACCAGCTGCTGGTTTCCGTTTGCAGCACGGAGCCGTTGATGCCGTCTGCGTTGTTGGGATTGCTGGGGCTGCCTTTGGAGGTCTTGGAGTTGAAGAACTTGTCGTATTTGAAATTGTTCTTCCGTACCCCGCCGCTCACTTTCAGTACCAGCTCGTCGAGGATATTGATGCTCACATTGCCAAGCCCTTCAAACAGTTTATTGTAGTTGTACTGGTATTGGTTCTCGAGGTCCAGCACGGGATTGATGCGGAAGTCGCTGGGCGTGATGGACGATTCGTCCGCCTCTTCTTCCACGAGGTTGATGTCCGAATCCGGGAAGCCGATGGGGCGGTAGCCCCAGGTGCGGAACATCACGTAGCTGGAAGTGCTGTTCGTGGGTGTGCTGCTGATGGCCTGGCCCCAGGTGGTAACGTCTGAATATCCAGTTGTAAAGCCTACTTTGATGCGTTTGCTCACGGTATGGTCCAGCGACATCCTTGCGGTGTACCGCTTCAGGCCGGTGTTGATGATGATGCCTTCCTGGTCGAAGAGGGAGCCTGAAACGGAGTATTTCGTCTGCTCATTGCCGCCCCTGATGGCCAGGTTGTAAATATTCACGCGGCCTTTGGTGAAAACGTAGTCCTGGAAATCGTCTCCTTCTACGTTCTTATAATCTTCCAGCGTTTTGCCCTCCGAGAGGTAACGCCATCCTTCGCTGGTGGTGGGGAAACGTTCCAGCTGGTATTTGATGTATTCATACGGGCTCATCAGTTCCATCTTTTTCCTTTCCAGCTGGAAGCCGGAGGAAACGCCGAAGGAAATGGAGGCCTTGCCCGATTTGCCGCGCTTCGTTTGTATCAGTACTACGCCGTTGGCCGCGCGGGAACCGTAGATGGCGGTAGAGGATGCGTCTTTCAGGATGGTGAGCGTTTCAATGTCGTCGGGGTTCAGGGTGGCGGGATCGAGGTCTTCAACGGGAAAACCGTCTATCACGTACAGCGGCGACACATCCTGCGTAAGCGAGCCCGGCCCGCGAACCACGATGTTCACGCCTGCGCCGGGCTGCCCGTCTGCGCTGGATACCTGCACGCCGGCCACACGGCCTGCCAGTGCTTCCGCGAAACTGGCCACCGGCGCCTTTTGCATGTCTTTTACATTGGCCTGGCCTACCGCGCCGGTCAGGTCCGTTTTACGGATGGTGTTGTAACCGATCACGACCACCTCGCCGAGGGCAGATTCCTTGGTCTCCATGGTGACGTTTACGACAGACCGCCCGTCTACCCTCACTTCCACCGGCTCCATGCTGATGAAAGTGAAAACAAGAACGTCCGTAGGGCCGGCGTTAATGGAAAACCGGCCATCGTCTCCGGTATAGGTTTTCCGGGTGCTGTTTTTGACAGTAACTGTCACTCCCTTCATTGCGCTGTTGGTGCCTTTTTCAACCACAAGCCCTGTAACCGCAGGCTGGGCCTGGGAATAAGACGTGAACGGGAGCGTTAGGGCAATGCACATTGCAAGGAGAAGTGCAGCAAAAAAATGAATACACTTGCGTTCCATAGCAGAATAGTTATGATTGATAAAATTTCGACCTACTACGGGTACGTACACGACAATGGAATAAGCAGGAAAATAAAAACGCTCTACATTCTGTTTCAGCTATGCCTGTAAATCCTTCCTGGTAATTTTCGACGGCCCGCAAATGACGGGTAAATACGATCTCATGTCCCGATGATACTGCGCTCAGCGCCTTGCAAATCCTTCCCTGATGATGTTATATTTTTCTGCGGACTTCACCGGGTCCTGGTGGCAATAGATCAGCACCCCGTCTGCATATAGTTTGCTGAATTCGAGCACCTGTTTCACATATTCGGGGGAAGAAGCCCCCAGCCTCGAATGCGCCGTGGCATAGATGTCTACGAATACGGGCATGCCCGGTTTAAATAGTTTGCGGATGGTTGTTATTTCAGACTCCACCATCGAAGGGTCTTTCAGATTGCCACCGGCCGATTCGGCCCTGTAAGGGAACAGCAGCCCGTCCAGCATGGGACCGTATGCCGCGGCAAACTTCGGCGTGATCTGCCGGTAATACAGGCAGGGCACAAATGAAAGCCGTGGATTGACCGCCCTCGCGCCCCGCAGGCAGGAATCGGTATACGATGGTGTGAATTTATCCAGGTTATGCGCAAAATCGTCTATGCTCCAGGCTACCAGGTTCGGTTCTTTCAGGCTGAGGCGCGCGAATTCTTCCGCCCAGCGTTTGTAATCCATCCCGAATGGTTCCGAATTCATTTTGGCCCGGGGCTTCGACTCGCTCGGGGGCACTACGGTCACCCACACTTTGATATTTTGTTTACGCGCCAGCGGCAGGAAAACCTGCAGATCGTCCCAATCATTTTCATGCTGCCAGATAAGCCAGTGGTAAGTGGTTACGTGCAGCTCTCTGAGCTCGGCCAGCAGCTGCTGCATATTCACCCGCCCACCGGCCAGCCGCGGAGGCGCGCCATAGGTGCCATAGGTATCTTTCAGCAGCTGCGTTTTGGCGGCTGCGGCATTTTGCGTGTGCAGCTTGCTGCTGGAACAGGAGGCGCACCAGAGCAGGCAGCAGAAGATGAAAAGTCGTTGTAGCATTGCGTTATTTTTTTTGTAGTCCAACCTTTTGCATCACCGTGCGGATGGCCGCGTTCACTTTCGTTTCTATACTTTTTTCGAAGGGGCCCGGCATGCCGTAATACATCTGGCTCGAAACCGGCTCGTAGCCTCCTTCTTCCAATATCCTTTCCGTGGGGATGTAGCATACTACCTGGTTGCAGTAGCCTGCTACAAAAAGGCGCTCGTTGGGATATTGTTTTTTTGCGTTCAGGGAATAATCCACCACCACTTCGCCGCTCAGCGAAAGGATGGTCAGCCTGTTGCCGATGCGCATGGCCTGAACGGGGTAGCTGTGAGCGGAAAGATCCCAGCCTTTATCCATCGCTTCCATGATGAGCTTCGCCCTTCTTTTTTCGTACTTCGATCCTTCCTGCAGCTCTTTCTGGAATGCCTGCACGGTAAACGGCTGATAAGGCAGCTCGGTTCGCACGAACGCGCTGCGGAGCGGCGCGCCCAGGTTCTCGGTCTTTGTGCCGATCACTTTTTCTACTGCATCGGCCAGCTCTTTCCCGTGTTGTTCCGCATATTCCAGCGTGCCCCGTGGCGTCGGGTTCTGGTCGCCGGCGCAGCCGATAAAAAAGAGAGCGGTGGCGCCGGGGTATTTTTTTTCCAGCTCGATCTGCGCATACCCTGCGTAGTCGCCGTTTATGGTATTGTGTGTGCCGGTTACGGTGGTGTTGTGGCAGGCGTAGCCGAACAATACCGCTTTCACTGTGCCTTTCGCGTCTTTCGCCAGCAGCACCGGCACGTCGTGATCGGTGCGGTTGCTTCTTTCTTTACCGGTGGCTGCATCAGGGCCGGGCCTGTAGCGGCGGTTCTGGGCGAAGCCTGCTTCGCCGGTACCATGACTGAGCTGCATTGGTTCCAGGTTCTGCATCGCCATGTCTACCGCCGCTACCAGCTTATCCGTCAGGCTGACCGTGTATTGGGTGAAGTTCCTGATCGTTTCTGCGTCGTAGTCCCCGATAACGCTCAGCGCCGGCCAGATCATGGGGCCCGAGTGGGTATGCGAGGAATTGAACATGATCTGCGACCGGGCGATGCCGTATTTCTTTTTCAGCCGCTCCGCCGCAGCTTCCGAAACCGCGGGCGTGAGCCCCAGCACGTCTGCCGTTACGATCACGATCCTGCTGGATGGGCTTTCTTCTATTACAAGCGCTTTTGCCCAAAGGTCGTGCACCTTGGCCACTGCCATGGAATCCCTGCCGGCATAACCGGTAAGGTAAAAGGGCAGTTCAGGCGTGATCACCACCCTGCCGGCGCCCGCTTTGATGGTGCCTGCAGCCAGGTCCAGCTGCAGGCTTGCCAACAACACCAGGAGTATGTACTTCAGTTTTAAAGCCATCCTTATTGATTATTCCTTTTTATGATTATGCGTTTAGTTAAGGTGGTAAAAATTTAACATCGCCGGTGTTGACCCGCAAAGCCCTCTATTGCAGAGCCTCAATTGCAAGCGGTCATGTCTTTGCGGGAAGCGGCCGGGCCAAAGTGGACGGGCGACGAAATAATCTTCTTCATCGAACCGGTACGCACCTAACATGCGGGAGATTGCTTCATCGCGCTCCTGCACAAATTCCCACCGCTTCCCGCAATAACAGCTGCAGAGCACTTCACGCAACGGCAGGCTGTACCCTTCACGATTTCTTCCCAAACGGGTCAGGAATGCGTATCAGGTCCGTGACGGTCCTGCCGTTCCTGTCTATCCGCGCAAGCGTATATACTGCGCCGTCCGCAGCCACCGCGATCGAATTCACGTACAGCGGCCTGTCGCCGTTCTCATAAAAGATCGGGCCATGATCGTTGTAGGTGCCCGAGGGAATATGATAGGTAACAAGATGCAGGTTCTCCAATCCTTTCGCTGCACCCTTTCCGATCTCGTTCAGGCCGCCGAGGCGTTTGCCGTTGATGTAGATCGGGCCGCCGGTGAGATAATACACCGTTTCATTGTCCGGCCCCAGCTGGAAACCGAGGTAGCCGTAGCTGAACTGGTCGAACATCCCGCTTTTGCGTGAAAGGCTGGACGTAATGCGTTCTATCAGCTCTATTTTCTGCGCCGCAGGATCGAACCTGAAAAGGTAACCGGAATTGCCGTGAACGCCGTAAGCCACTTCATCTTCTTCGTGCCAGCATATTTTCCGCCAGTTGTATCCCATGCTGCCAGGCTGTTCCGGCGAGTACTTGCCGAAATAGTCGATGCGCAGGTTCACTTCTTCCAGCTTGTTGAGCTTGCCCTGCCCGGGCGTATACGTGTAGATGTCGCCGGCCGCGGTAGAGAAATACACCGTTCCGTTGCGCGGATCCACGAACAGCGAGCGGCAGAGCGAACGGAAATCTTTTCCCGGCGTGCCGCCTTCGCCGCGGCCTGCCGTGGCGCCGAATTCCTTCATCTCCCGCGTATCCACATTGTAGGCAATGAAGTTGCCCAGCGGCCAGGAAATGCAGAAAACATTTCCCCTTTCCACATCCATCGTCATCGATACCGCGCCTTCGCCGCCCGGTAATATGGCCAGGTCTTCAAAAGCGCCCGTCTTCATATCATAGGCCAGGATGTGCCCGCCGCTGTACAGCTGGTAACCTTCCGGCGCATTCACCGGCAGGCGGTCCATGCCGTCTATCAGCTCGTAATAACCCACGTGCGTGGAAAAATAGAGCTTGCCTTTCCTTTCAAAGAACTCCACATGGCTCTTGCCCTGTGATATAAAATTTTTCCCCTTCTCCCCGCATATCTCCGTCAGATCGCCCAGCAGCCTGATGCTGCCCGTTTGCGGGTCGTAGGAATACATCCGGCCGGCCACGTCGTGCTTGTCGGACGATAAAACGTAATAAACCCTGCCGTCGCTGGCCACGGTAATGGCGTTGTAAGAATCGTGGGCCAGCTCGAAGCCGGAATCAAATGTTTTCGCTATCAGTTTTTCTGTGTGTGGTGCATATGTCTCCAGAACGGTCTGCTCACCTTGCTTATCTGCTTGCATGT
>CBFHAF010000205.1:0-7561 GCA_965653435.1 uncultured Chitinophaga sp. | reverse complement strand
CGGCGCTGATCACGATGGCAGTGGAGTTTGCGCTGCATTTCCTCGAGATATTTACTTGTGTGGCGCTCCTCCGGGAAAAGAACTATGCCGCCGTGCTGGGCGTTGTAATGGGGATCGCTGTTGTTGTGCTGGGCATATCTTTCCTGGTAGCCAGTTATTATATTTATAGGCGGTTAGGCCTCCGCTCATGGGATTATGTGCGCATCATGTGGCCGATGGTGCTCCGGATAGCAGCCTTTGCGGGGATCCTGATCCTTTGCTGGAAGCTCCGCAGGCAATGGCGCGGCGCAGCGCCGTCGTACGCCCGGTCATAGCTCTTCTTCTTTATTTGCCGTTTCTTTCTTCACCTCCGGCTTCTCCGGCCGGTTGATCCTCAGCACTACGTGGCGGATATTCTTACGGTCGGCCGTATACGTGATGTGCACCGAGCCGTCAGGGGCTTGTATCACCGCAGGATAGCTGTATTCGCCTTTCTTTTCGTCTTCCAGTGCAAAAACATTCTGCCAGGCCATACCGTCTTCAGACACGGCAACGTACAGGCGGCTTCTGCCTTCCCACCATTCTTTGCCGGGCAGCAGGGGATTGTATACGATCACTTTCAGCCCGTTTTCCAGTGTAACGGCATCTGTGCCGGCGTTGGGGTTGGGCAGGTCCGTAGGGCTGAGCGGGCCCCAGGTGAGGCCATTGTCTTTGGACCAGGCCTGTACCACGGTATGGTTGCGGCTGCGGCAAAGCAGCTGCAGCGAATCGTGCGGGTAGCGTAATATGCTGGGCTGGATAACGCCGAAAGTATCGTTGTTGATGGGCACGCGCGTCCAGTTACGGGCATTCCGGTCGGACCGTTCGAGGTGGATATGCCAGTGTTTGTTGTCGTTGCTTTCGGTGCTGGAAGGGTAGAGGATGTCCCCGTCCGCCAGCTGGAGGGGTTTGTTCTTGATGGGCCCCAGCATGCCCTGCGGCAGCTTTTCCGGTGCGCTCCAGGTTTTCCCGTTATTGGCGGAGCTCATCATCATGCCCCACCATTGCCTGGGGTTCGGGCCCACTTTATAGAAAAGGAAAAGTTTGCCCGCCTTGGTTTTGAACAGCACGGGGTTCCAGCATGGATAACGGAGGGTATCGTTCACCACGCCGTTGGCGATCTCACGGGCTTCGCCCCATTTACCGTCCTCATTCACGGCAATCCAGATGCTGACGTCTTTATTGCCTTCTCTTGTGCCGGCGAACCAGGAGGCCATGAGCCTGCCTTTACCGAGCGATACGATCGTAGAGGCATGGCAGGCGGCTGCGGGCGGGTTCTCCATGATCATGACCCTTTTTTCCAGCTGCGGAACGATGGGCTGGGCATGGCTTTGCAGGAATATAAAAGAGAGCGTGATACTCAGGCAAAAAAAACTATGGCGCATATGGCATTAAATTAAAAAAAGCAACCTTGTGAAGGATGGCCCGCACAAGGTTGCTGATGAAGATAATGATTTTCGCGTTATTCTGTATCCTTCAGGGGCAAAGCGACGTCCCCGTTCTGCTGTTTGCCAAGATACGCTGGCAGGTCCATGCCGGCCATGTTGAACATATCCTGCAGGGGCGGTACGGCTTTGTAAAGCCCGCTGATGAAGTTGGCGGTGGATGACGTGCCGTTCTGGCCGTTGGCGCCTTCCCACACGGTCACCTTGTCGATCTTGATGTTCTTGATGGCTTCCGTCTGCATTTTCACCAGCTCCGGCAGCTTGTCTGCGATCAGCAGCAGCACGGCGTCTTTGGAGTTGTTGCCGGCGGCCTGCACGATACGGTCAAGCCCTTCGGCCTGTTTGGTGAGTATTTCGAACATGCCTTTTGCTTCGGCCTGCATTTTTGCGAAGATGGCGTCCGCCTCGCCGCGGGCTCTTTCACGGATCTTCTCCGCTTCGGCCTGCGCTTCGATGATGGCTTTTTGTTTCTGGATCTCGGCGGTCACCACCACGTTGGCATTCTGAGAGGCGCGTTCTTTGTCCGCGCGGGCGTCTTCCGCTTTTCTTTCCGCTACGTATGCTTCTTCGAGGGCTTTGGCCGACTGGATCTTTTCAGCGGCAACGGCGCGTTTGGCGGCTTCGGCTTCTCTTTCGCGGCGGCTGGCTTCAGATTGTGCGATCTGGATACGCGCGGTGTTTTCTCCCTCCACGGCCAGGGCATTGGCCTGCGAGGCCCTGATACGGGTGTCTCTTTCGGCTTCCGCTTTACCAATGGCCTCGTCCCTGTTGGCGGCGGCAATGAGGATCGATTTGTCCTTATTGGCAGTGGCGATCTGCGTGTCGCGGTCGCGCTGGGTTTCGGCGATACTTACGTCCCTGTTCTTCAGCGTTTGCTGGATGGTGATGTCTTTTTCACGGTCTGCTTCGGCTTTGCCGGTTTCCCCGAATTTCTCCTGCTCCGCCACGCTTTTCTTCGCTTCGTTGATGGCTTTTGCGGCGGCTTCTTTACCCAGAGCTTCTATATAGCCGGATTCGTCTTTGATGTCCGTCACGTTCACGTTGATCAGCTTCATGCCAATCTTCTTGATCTCCGCCTCTACGTTGGAGGCAACGTTGGCCAGGAATTTATCGCGGTTGTTGTTGATCTCTTCGATATCCATGGTGGCCACTACGAGGCGCAGCTGGCCGAAAATGATGTCTTTGGCGAGGTCGTGGATGGCGGGGCGCTGCAGGCCCAGCAGGCGTTCTGCCGCATTGGTCATGGTGCCGGGCTCGGTGGAAATGGCCACGGTGAAACGGCTAGGTACGTCCACGCGGATGTTTTGCCGGCTGAGGGCGTTGGTCAGGTTCACTTCAATGGAAATAGGGGTGAGGTCCATGAAAGAATAATCCTGTATCACGGGCCATATGAACGCTGCGCCGCCGTGGATACATTTAGCGCTGTGGCTGCCATCGGGGCCTTTGCCTACTTTGCCGTACACAACGAGTATCTGGTCTGAAGGGCAGCGTTTGTAACGCTTAAAAAGGGCATAGAGCAGCGTGAACACGAATACAACCGCCACCACTATGGCAATCAGTACATAGTCCATAGGTATTTAGTTTTGTTTGGTTACGATGAGGATCTGGTTGTTCACCACTTTGGTAACGGTCACCAGCGCGCCGGTAGGAATGGGCTCGGTATCGTCCGTCATGGCGTCCAGCTCGCGGAAGGCGCCCTGCACCTGCAGGTTGATCTTACCCATGCCGCTGCGGGAAGGCGGTATGCTGAGATATACGGTAGCCGTGGCACGCAGGGCGTTCTCCATGCGAAGTGTGCCGTTGTAGGCCAGCCTGCCGGTGTAATAAAAGATGGTCGCCATTAGCAGCATCATGGCCAAACCCGCCGCGCAGCTGATGATCACGGTGAGGGCAGGGGAAAGGCCGCTGTGGATGCAGGCCAGGCCCGTCCAGCCGAAAATGGTGAAGAAACCGAACATGTTGCGGATGGTGAAGAACTGGAACCCGATGCCATCATCTGCGTCCAGCATGTCGTCCACATCGCCGGTGGCATGGTCGTGATCGCCGCCTACGAGGCTGAGGGCATTCTGCACGAGAAAGAACAATGAAAAGAGGATGGCAATGCTCCAGTATATCTTTTCAAAAACGGGCAATGGCCCGAACCAATCCATAATGTTTAACAAACTGCTCATAAGCAAGGGATATTGAGCGGTCAAGTTACTGAAAATCCGTTAAGCCGGGAAGGTATAATTTCGGTGCGGTAGCGGAACAGTTCTTTGAGCTGGCGGCCTACAAAAATGGCATTGGCCAGGTCGCCCAGCCAGCCGAGGGGGATGCGGTAGTGTACGATGTCCGTCATTTCAACGCCGCCCTTTATTTCCCGGAAATGATGCTGATGGTGCCAGAGGCTGTACGGGCCGTAACGCTGCTCGTCCACAAAAAAACGGCGGTCCTCGACGTGTGTGATCTCCGTCATCCAGTACAGCGGGATGCCCAGCACGGGCCTGATCCTGTATTCAATGATCTGCCCCGGGTAAATGTGGTTTCCATGCGGCTCGCTGGTAACGCGGAAGCCGAGGGAGGGCGGGGTGATGTGTTGCAGGTTATGCGGGTTGCTGAAATAATCCCAGGCCTGCTCCAGGGTAACGGGTAACAGCTGCGTTTCTCGGATGCGGTAGGTGCGCGACATACCGTAAATCTAAAACAATAATGGGTAAAAAGAGCCGCCCGCCTTCAGGGCCGCCAAAGAGAATGGCAGAGCCCCGGGGCGGGCGGCCTCATTTGCAGGGAGGTTCCGGGAATGTTGCAGAATGCTAACACAAAAGCTGCAAAACGCTGCCTCCCGGAATCCAGGAAGTGGTTTTGTCTGTTACCTGGAAAGAGGCCATAAGCTGACCTTTGGGCAATTCGGCAGCGGTATAGAAAAACCGGAGATTGTCCTGTTTCAGCTGCAATAGTTCTTTTACGGCCACCACCATGCCGGACTGTTTACCGGTGGCGTCGGCAAATTTCCATTCGCGGATGATGCCGCCTTTGTCGTCTTTCACGGTCAGTTTGCGGCCCGTGCCGATCTTCCCGCAATGGCTGTAGTGAAAGGTGAGCTGGTCGTCCGCATTGGCTTTGTCCAGCCGGAGGTTAGACAGCTTTACGGGCTCGCCGATGTACTGTTCGTGGATGAGCTTGTTGTTGAGGTACACCTTCAGATGGTCTCCGCCCATGCCGTTGCCGGCTTGTGTTGCAATGGCTAAAAGGCAGAAGGAGAGGAAGGCGGCGGTTTTTTTGAAAAAGATAGAGCGTTGCATATACTATCGGTTTTTAGGTGAATATTGACAGTACAAAGCAACGCAAACGCGGCTTCATGGCGGAATGGGTTTGACGACCGGGCGGGTTTGCTTGACGTAAGGCGGCGGGCCACGTCATTCTTTCTGTGTTTCCCCCTGCACGCGGGCCAGCAGGAAATCATACAAAGGCATGTCTCCCGGCACTTCCAGCTTTTTGCGCAGGCGGTACCGGCTGGTTTCAACGCCTCTCACGGAAATGCCGAGCGATTGTGCGATCTCTTTCGTGGTAAGGTTGATGCGCAGGTAAGCGCAAAGTTTCATGTCGGTTGTGCTGAGGTCGGGGTAACGGGCTTTGAGCGTGGAAAGGAAGTTGTTGTGCACCTCGTCGAAATGTTGGGAGAACTGCTGCCAGTCTTCCGTATCCTGCTCCGCTTCGTCGAACAGGCGCAGCACTTTTTTGAAGGGATGGCCGGGCATGGGTTCTGTTTTTTTGATGGCCAGCAGCAGCTCTTCGCGGATGTTAAAAAGCAGCTTGCCGCGTTGCAGCAGGTGCATGGTGGCCGTTGCCAGTTCTTTGTTCTTGAATTGTATCTCGCTGGCAAGCTTGTCGTGCTGCAGGCTGATGAGCTGTTTTTCCCTTTGTTCCTTTTCGAAATGATGATGAAGGATGAGCTGTTGCTGCTCGCGGCGGTGGCGTAGCTGCTGCGCGGCGAACTTGCGCTTTTGCAGCCGGTAGCCGCCCCAGATGAAAGCGAGCAGCAGTGCGGCGTACAGGCTTTTCGCGGCTATGCTCAGGTGCCATGGCGGCAGGATGCGGAAGGCATATGTGGCCGCGGCGGAAATATTGCCGAGATGGTCCCGCGCTTTTACCTGGAAGGTATAATCACCATGCGGCAGGTTGGTGTAATCTTTTTCGGTACGCGCGGCCCATTCGCTCCAGGCAGGGTCGAAGCCTTCCAGCCGGTAGCTGAATTCCATGTTATTGCCATGGCCGCAGGCCGGCGAGGCGTATTCGAAATGAAAACCGGAATAGGCATCCGGCAGGGTTTTGAAAGCAGCTGCCGCTGAAGGGAGGAAGCCGCCGAAAAGCAGGCTGTCGCTGCTGCCGCGGGCGTTCACCTGGCTGATCATTACGCGCGGTCCTTTTTTAGGCCGGCGGTATTTTTTGTAGTTGATATGATACATGCCTTTTTCGCCGCCGATGAATATATTCTCCTCGTTATAAGGGTAGATGTTTTCGAAACCGTTCACGATCATGCCTTTCAGCTCAGGGAAGTACATGATGCGGTAGGGCTTATTGCCGTGTTTCCGGTGAAAGTCCACCACGCCGGGCGTTTTGCCGGATACGAACCAGATGTTCCCGCCTGCGTCTTCGGTCATGTACTGGACCGGCACGGCCCCCAGCACGGAAAACAGCCAGGGCGACGGTGCAAACACCTGCCTGACGGGATCAAACTCGTAAACGCCCGCTTGTGTGGCCACCACCATCCTGCCGCGGATGCGGAACACGAAGTTGTTGTTGTCCGAAGGCAGGCCGTGGCGGCTGGTGTAAAGGGTGAAGCGCAGCGTGGTATCCCCGTCCGTCACGATGCGGTACACGCCGCGGTAGGGGTGGGAGGCCCATATGATGCTGTCCTGCTCCGCCGTGAGAAACCGCAGGGATTCGAACAGCACGTTCACCTGCCGGGCTTTGCCGAATGAGTTTTCCTGCTGCTCCATGCTGCGCAGCCCGTTGTAGCAGCCGATTAGCGTGCGGCGGGCCTGCGGCAGGAACAGCCAGCAGCCGGTGCCTTTCAGCAAAGGTTCCGCCCGCCCTCCGCTGACATTAAAAGCGCCTTCGTGATGCCCCATCAGCAACTGCCCGCCTGATACCGCGAGGCTCCATACCTGGCCGCCGGACTGGTCCACTTTGCGGAAACGGTTTTGCTGGAAACTCAGGTCCTCATAATCCTCCGGCGCAGGTGATACGATGGTTCCGCCATGTTCGCCTGCGGGCGCCTCCCCGTTGCCGCCCGCAAGCAGTGTACGGCGAAGCGTGGCCCGGCTGCCGGGAGTTGCGCCTCCCGTCATTCTTTCACCGGCATTCCCTTCCAGCGGCGTTGCGAACAGCCCGTCGGAGGTGCCGATGTATAGCTGCCGGTTGAATACCCTGGCGGCATAGGTGCTGAGGTACTGGTGCTTGTCCGGGTGGATCTGTTTGATGGCATTGCTGTACCGGATCATGTCTATGCCGTTGTCCAGCGCCAGCCAGAGGTTGTGGCCGGGGTCGGGGAATATCTTCCGCACGCTGTTATGCTGCAGCCCCTCCTGCAGGCCGAATTGCTGGATGATGGCACCGGTCCGCCTGTCCAGGACATAACAGCCCGCTTCCGCCGTGCCGGTCAGCAGCTGGTCATTCCCCCAGGGCAGCGCACACTGTATGCGGGCCTTTTGGAGCGTTTCCATAACCGGGGCGGCATAAGGGTGCAGCTCGCCGTTATGCAGCTTAAAAATGCCGTGTTTATAGGTAAAGAGCAGCAGTGTATCGGCGGAGTGATCGACCACGGCGGTAACCAGCAGTTGCCTGGCCGCAACAGCCCTGCCAACCTGCTTCCAGCCGCTGCCCGTGAATTGCAGCAGGCCGAGGCGCGCATCCTGCGCAAACAGGCCGCTGCCTGTGCTGCACAACAGGCGCCATTCGCCCGGCGCATGGTACACCTGCACGCGGTTGCCGCGATAAGCGAATATTTTGTTGTTGCTCCTGAAGTACACGGAGCCCTTGTAAGGCACGATGTTCCAGATATCGGCGAATTCCCTTTCGCCCGCGGGGATCAGCGGCTTAAGGGAAGTGTAACGCAG
>CBFHAF010000204.1:0-7565 GCA_965653435.1 uncultured Chitinophaga sp. | reverse complement strand
CGGCCATTTCCACATCGCCATAAGCGGTGAAAAGCACCACGGTGGCTTTGGGATTAATGTCCAGGATGCGGTCCAGCCACTCGAAGCCTTCTTTGCCGCTGCTGAGGTCGCGGGTGAAGTTCATGTCCAGCAGGATCACGTCATATTCAAAATTGCTCACCAGGTAAGGGATCTTTTGCGGGTTCTTTTCAAAATCCACCTGGGCGAAATGGCGTTTCAGCAGCAGCCTTGCCGCACGTAATACGTCTACATCATCATCAACGATCAGAATTTTTCCTTGCTGGGTACTCATGAGCTTGTAAAGTTATTTTTGAATATACTGCAAAAGATTTTGTTATCGGCATACTGCAAAACGTATTCCGGCCATATGCCAGGAGCAGGTTCCAAAGGGCGTGGGAAGTCCCGGAACCGCCCTGGCAACAATATTAAACAAGATTTTTTTAGCCCGGAGGTATTTTTCAGTGCTGTGCGAAGGTTCAGGGGAATGTCCGGATTCGGACACCGCCTGTCCGCTTTGGAACAGGGGCGGACGCAGGGATAGCCTTAAAGTCCGCCATGGCAGGGCTTTTATCGAATTGGCACGGCTTGGCACATGGATTGACTTACCGGGGGCAGCAATTACTAACATGGACAGACAACTCAAAAAGAAATTCTGGAACAAACAAAGGATATTCCTGTTTGGCGGCGGCGGCGCCCTGGTGCTGCTGGTGTTGTGGAGCTTTATTTTCGCGGACAAAAGGAGCAAGCTGAACGTGGAAAAGGACAAGATCACTATTTCTCCCGTTACCAAAGGTTCCTTTGACGAATACATCGCCGTAACGGCGGTGGTGCACCCGCTCAAGACCATCCGCCTGGATGCCATCGAAGGCGGTTATGTGGCCCGCAAGTTCCTCGAAGGCGGCAGCATGGTGAAAAGGGGCGATTCCATCCTGGCCCTTGAGAACCAGCGGCTGATGATGGACTTCGTGAACCGTGAAACCGAAATGTACCGACTCATCAACGAGCTGCAGAATACCCGCCTGCGCCTGAAGCAGGACCGTTTCGCCCTCGAAAAGACCCTCAGCGACCTGGATTACCAGGTGGACCAGGCCAAAGACCTGTACGAGCGCAATAACAAGCTCTGGAAAGATAAAGTGGTGGCCGAACAGGAGTACCTGAAAACCAAACGCGAATACGAGCGCCTCACCCGCCAGCGCCAGATCGAAGTGCAGAGCCAGGAATACCAGCTGGAGAACGCCAGGACCCAGATCATCCAGCTGGAAGGCACCATTGCCCGCACCCAGCGCAACCTGAGCCTGATGAAAGAGAATCTGAGCAACCTGGTGGTACGCGCCCCGGTAGACGGGCAGCTGTCTTCCATCAACGTGGAAGTGGGCACCAGCATCCAGGCCGGCCAGAATATCGGCCAGATCGACGATATGGACGGGTTCAAGATGCGCGCCGAAGTGGACGAGCATTACATCTCGCGCATATTCGCCGGGCTGAAGGCCAGTTTTGAATTCAACGGCAAGGTGAACGAAATGGAGATCACGAAAGTGTATCCCGAGGTAAAGAACGGCCGTTTTGAAGTAGATATGAACTTTGTTAAAGCCGCACCTGAAGGTATCCGCCGCGGGCAATCCTCTCCTATCCGCCTTGAACTCGGAAAATCTTCCGAAGCCTTACTTTTGCCTGCGGGCGGGTTCTTCTCAGATACCGGCGGAAACTGGGTATATGTGGTCGAAAAAGGCGGCAACCGCGCCATAAAACGCAAAATATCCCTGGGCCGGAAAAACCCTGTGTATTTCGAAGTACTGGAAGGCCTTAACGAAGGCGACCAGGTGATCACCTCATCCTATGAGAACTTCGGGGACAAGGAAGTACTGGAATTTTAACCCGCTCACCAATCCAATCACCAACAAACTACAACAATGATCAGAACAGTCAATTTACAAAAGCTCTTTACTACAGAAGAAGTAGAAACGACCGCTCTCAACGGCATCAACATGGACGTGCAGGATGGTGAGTTTGTGGCCATCATGGGCCCTTCCGGCTGTGGCAAATCCACTTTGCTCAACATCCTCGGCCTGCTGGACAACCCTTCTCACGGCGAATACCATTTCTGGGATAAGGAAGTGGCCCGCATGAGCGAACGCCAGCGCGCACAGCTGCGCAAAGGCGCCATCGGCTTCGTATTCCAGAGCTTTAACCTCATAGACGAACTGACCGTTTTCGAAAATGTGGAGCTGCCCCTCCTGTACCTGAAAGTACCTGCGGCCGACCGCAAAAAAAGAGTCGAAGAAGTGCTGGAGCGCATGAACATCATGCACCGCCGCAACCACTTCCCGCAGCAGCTTTCCGGCGGCCAGCAGCAGCGTGTGGCCATCGCCCGCGCAGTAGTGGCCAAGCCCAAGCTGATACTGGCGGACGAACCGACCGGTAACCTGGACTCCACCAATGGCGAAGAAGTAATGAAGCTCCTCCAGGAACTGAACGACGCAGGCACCACGCTCATCATGGTAACGCACTCCCCCTACGACGCCGGGTTTGCCCACCGCATCGTGAACCTGTTCGACGGTAAGGTGGTAACAGAGAACATCAAAGAACAATTTCACGTATAAACAAACGCCGGCCCATGCTCCGTAATATCAAAGTCGCATTCCGAACGCTCTTCTCGCAGAAGCTCTACGCCTCCATCATCATCATAGGCCTGGGCATCGGCCTTGCCGTGAGCACCCTGCTGCTCACCTGGGTGCAGGATGAGCGGAACTACGACAATTTCCACTCCAAAGGGAAAGATATTTACCAGGTAAGCAGCCATTTTATGAGCGGCGCTAAGATGCAGAACTGGCAGACTACCCAGCCTGCCGTGGCCCCGCACGCCCTCAGTTCCGTGCCCGGCGTGCTGGATGCCGTTCGCATAGCCGTTGCATGGGATATGTCCAAGTTCGAAAGCGGCGGAAAGACCTTTTATGAAAACTCCGCTGCCTACACCGATCCTTCTTTCTTTACCCTGTTCGATTTCCCCATCCTGAAAGGAAAAGTATTCCCGGATAATTATTCCGTGGTGCTCACGGAATCCACCGCGCAGAAATATTTCGGGAACGAAAATCCCATCGGCAAAGTGATCACGGTGGACAAGGAATTCCAGTTCACCGTTTGCGGCGTGATCGCAGACATGCCGCGCAATTCCAGCATCCGGTACGATATGCTGTTCCCGCTCAAACTGCGGATAGATAACTTCACACCGGATGAGTACAGGAAATCCATGAACGACGACTGGGGCAACTTTTATCTTTCCACTTACCTGCTGATGCAGCCGAATGTGGACATTGCAAAAACCGAAAAGCTGCTTGGCGAGCAGTGGATAAAAGGAAGCGTTGCTGAAACCACGCAAGGCAGGGGATATTATGTCCAGCCGCTGCGCGACATACATTTATACGACATTACCGGCGAGGAAGGATTGATGAAAGTTGTGCGTATATTTTTCATTGTTGCCCTCGTAATATTGCTGATCGCCGGCATCAACTACGTGAACCTCGCTACAGCCCGTGCCCATCAGCGCGCAGTTGAGATAAGCGTACGCAAGCTGATAGGGGCCAGCCGCTGGCAACTTTTCCGGCAGTTCATGACCGAATCATCCATCGTATTCGTGCTGGCAGTTGTACTGTCTGTACTCGTTATCTGGCTGATGTTGCCTTTCTACAACCAGCTTACCGGCAAATCCGCAACGTTTTCCATGATGAGCGGGCAGATAATGCTCACGCTAATTGCCAGCGGTGTGATCATGCTGCTGATGGCGGCAATTTACCCCGCTTTCCATCTTACCCGCTTCAACCCGATCCGGTCTCTGAAAGGCAGGACCGCGATGAGCGGCGGCATGTTCAGGAAAACGCTGGTGGTGGTGCAATTCTTTATTTCCGTTGTACTGATAGGCTGTACGCTGGTGATAGGCATGCAGCTGAAATATATTAACAGCAAGCCGCTGGGATACAACAAAAACAACCTGATGATGTTTTCCGTGCGAAACATGCAGTATCACGCTGAAGCCGTGAAAGACAGGCTTGGCAAGATTCCCGGCGTGAAGGCCGTTGCCTTCGGAGACGGTAATATTTCCTCGCTGGGCAACAGCACCAGCGATACCGACTGGGACGGGCGTGCACAGTACATGAGCGTAAACATCAAACACATCGGCGTGGATGAGAATTTTATGCCCGCCATGGAAATGGAAATGAAAGAGGGAAGGATGTTCCGCGGCGGCAAGGCTGATTCAACCAGCTACATCCTTAACGAGGAAGCTGTGAAGGTTATCGGGATGAAAGACCCCGTGGGCAAAAGGTTCAAGCTGCTGGAAGTGGATGGTACCATCATCGGCGTAGTAAAGAATTTTCACATCGGATCCATGCATGGCAAAATACCTCCCGTGATATTGCGCTACAAGCCCGATACCTGGCAGCTGTATGTGAAAACCACCGGGCAGAACACGCCCGAAGTAATAGCGGCTATTGAGAAAATATGGAAAGAATACAATCCTGACTACCGTTTTGATTATAAGTTCGTCGAAAATACTTTCATGGATCTTCACAGCAGCGAGGTCCGCACCGGCAAACTGTTCACCTGGTTTGCAGGCGTCGCGATCTTCCTGTCTTGCCTTGGTTTGTTTGGCCTGGCCACTTTCACCATTCACCAGCGCACCAAGGAGATCGGGATCCGCAAAGTGCTGGGCGCTTCCGTTACAGGCATCGTTCAGCTCATCACCAAAGACTTTTTGAAACTGGTATTCATCGCCATCCTGCTGGCTACGCCTTTGAGCTGGTACGTTACAGACAAGTGGCTGCAGGACTATGAATACCGTACTATTATACCATTCTGGGTTTACCTGGCAGCAGGCGGTGTGGCCGTGCTGGTAGCCATTGGCACCATCGGCCTTCAATCCGTAAAAGCTGCGCTGGCCAACCCTGTGCGCACCCTGAAAACTGAATAGTTATGAGCAAGCTGCATTGTTTCATCCACAAGGTGCTGGATTTCCAGTTAAGTCCTGTCAGATTCTCCGGCGGAACGGAACACGCTTCCTTTTCCGGATATGACTTCCTGACGCTGACGCCCTTTGTGATCATTCCCTTCCTGATGGTGCTGATAGCGGGGCTTTACCTGCTGGACCAGTACCGGAGGAAAACAACCGTTTAAAGCTTTTGGACCATGATCAGGAATTACATTAAAGTAGCCCTGCGCCACCTGTTGCGCAACAAAGGAATTACCGCCATCAACATTTCCGGGCTGGCCATCGGCATGGCCTGCTGCATCCTGATCGTGCTGTTCATCAAACACGAACTGAGTTACAACCGCTTTCATGCGAATGCTGAGGGCATCTACCGCTTAAATTCACAGATCAAAGGTAACGGAGGAGATATCGGCGAGATGAGCATTACCCAGTTCGGCGCCGCGCCCAACCTGAAGCGCGAGCTGAGCCGCGTGAAGGACGCCGTGCGTTTCTATGAGGTGAATGAAGTGGTCATTTCCGCCAACAACGAAGAATTCCGCCAGCAGAACACCGTTTTTGCGGATGAAGGATTTTTCCGCATGTTCAGTTTCCCCCTGGTGAGCGGCAATCCCGCCACCGCGCTGAAAGACCCCTACACCGTTGTGCTCACCGAACGCACAGCGAAAAAATATTTCGGGAACGAGAACCCGATAGGCAAAGTGATCCGTATCCAGGACGATTATGACTGCACAGTAAGTGCCGTGGCGAAAGATCTTCCCTCCAACAGCGATCTCCGGTTCGAAGTGCTGATGCCTTTCTCCACCTTTTTGCAAAACAGCGCGAAAGTTGGCAATAAACCGGAAGACATCTGGTTCGGCTTCACTTCCAACCAGACCTACCTGACGCTGGCTGACGGCGTTGCGCCCGCGGCTATGAAAGCCGAGCTGGATGCTTTTGCGGATAAGCACGTGACCCCTGTAGCAAAAAAGCTGGGCAACGAATTCCGGTTCGTTCTCCAGCCGCTGAACAGTATTCACCTTTACCCGGATGGCGAAACCAGCCGTACTGATAATGTTTCACGCCTATACATCTACGGTTTCATCGGGCTGTTCATCATCCTTATCGCCTGCATAAACTTCATGAACCTCGTGACGGCCCGCGGTAGCGAACGGGCCATGGAAGTGGGGCTCCGGAAAGTGATGGGTGCGGAGCGCAAGGCGCTTATCGCGCAGTTTCTAGTGGAATCTATGCTTGTAAGCCTGCTGTCGTTCGGGCTGGCAGTTCTGCTGGCAGCTATTATGCTGCCCGGCTTCAATTTCGTGACAGACAAGACCATAGAGCTGTTCACCTCCGAACTGGCGCCGTTCTATGCTTCATTGCTGCTGCTGGCTGCAGTGGTAGGCTTGCTGGCAGGCAGCTATCCCGCATTGTACCTTTCCGGCTTTTTGCCGGTGCGGATATTAAAAGGCGGTATAAAAACCCCGGGAAGAAGCTCGCTTTTCCGCAAAACCCTCGTGGTGTCCCAATTTACTATCGCTATTGCGCTGATCATTGCTACGGTGGTGATCTATGCACAGCTGCAGTACATGCAGGAAAAAGACCTTGGTTACAATAAGCGGGGCCTTGTGAACTTTTACCTGAACAACAGCAAGCAGGCGCCGTACCGCGAGGCTTTCAAGACCGAACTGGGCCGCCTGCCGTTCGTGAAACAAATGGCCTTTACCAATATGCCGCTGGGCGGGCAAAGTGTGAACAATAACCCTGTAGGCCGCGAAGGCACCCGGGAAGATGAAAGCATCCAAGCCATCATCATCAGTACAGACTTCAATTACTTCACCTATATCGGCGCGAAATTCGCGGCCGGAAGAGACTTCTCCGAAAAATTCCCCTCCGATTCGCTGGATGCTTTTGTGCTGAATAGATCGGCAGTGGCAAAGCTCGGCTTGAAAGAACCGGTGATCGGCAGCAGGATAGAATGGCGCGGTGGGGCCGTTCCCCGCAAAGGCAAGGTAATAGGCGTGGTGGAAGACTTTAACATGCAGAACCTCCGCCTGCCCATTGAACCGATGGTGGCCATGATACGTAACGGCAAGGCGGGCATGCTCACCGTGCGGCTCGAACCTGGCGACCGGGAGAAACAACTGGCACAGATCGAAGGAGTATGGAAGAAACTAATGCCCTCATTCCCGTTCAATTACCGCTTCGTTGAAAACGAGCTGGGGCGTGAGTATCTCGCGGAACAGCGGTCCGGCAGCCTTTTCGGCGCCTATGCGATGCTGGCCGTCGTTATCGCCTGCCTGGGCCTGTTCGGCCTCGCCATGCTGGTAGCCCGGCAGCGTACCAAAGAAATAGGCATCCGCAAAGTGCTGGGTGCATCAGTGGGAAGTATTACGGCATTACTGTCAAAGGATTTCCTGCAGCTGGTTGCCATAGCGATCCTTATTTCCTCGCCGCTGGCCTGGTACGGGATGAACAAATGGCTGGCAGAGTTCCCTTTCAGGGTGGATTTCCCCTGGTGGTCCTTCGCTGCCGCCGGCCTGCTGGCTCTGCTGATCGCTTTCCTGACCATCAGTTTCCAGTCTGTAAAGGCTGCATTATTGAACCC
>CBFHAF010000203.1:0-7567 GCA_965653435.1 uncultured Chitinophaga sp. | reverse complement strand
CCGAAAGAAGGCAGCCTGGAAGTGTATTATAACTATGAGCTGAATGTGACTACGCCCGACCTTACGGCTTACAGTGTGCTGAATGCGGAGGAGAAGCTGGAATATGAACGCCTGGCGGGATTATATACTTCCAATGGAGGCATTGATTCCGAGGACGACCTGGCGCAGAAATATTATGCGAAAAGAAGGAATGTGCTCAGCGGCGTAAACACCTACTGGCTTAGCCAGCCCGTCACCACCGATTTCGGTCACAAACATTCCATCAGCCTGCAGGGCGGCAGCCCCACCATCCGTTACGGTGTGGACGCCCGTTACCAGACTAACAACGGCGTGATGAAAGGTTCCGGGAGGGACCGTTACAGCCTGGCTAACAGCCTTTCCTACAACCTGAAAGACAACAAGCTCATGTTCCGCAACAGCTTCACCATTTCACAGGTGAACGGAACGGAATCTCCATACGGTTCATTTGCGAACTACGTGCGCATGAACCCTTATTACCCGCGCACGGATTCCGCCGGCAGGATCATGCCTACCGTAGACCAGTGGAATTACCTCAGCAACGAGGACCGTGTAAGCGGCGACCGCGTTCTGGCGCCGGTGTTCAACCCGTTGTACGAAGCTACCACAGGCGGTTTCTATAAAACGGAATACACCGAATTTATCGACAACTTCTCAATTGAATACAATCCTTCCACCGCGTGGAGGATCAACGGGAACATCAGCCTGACCAAGCGGAAAAGCACAGACGACCGTTTCGTGTCCCCGCTCAGCAACACCTTTTATTATGATAAAGGCGATGCGCTGAAGGACCGGGGCCGTTATTACTACAAAACCGTCCAGGAAACGCAGGTGGATGGAAGCCTGACGGCGAACTACAACAAAGTGCTGCAAGGCTCGCATTTCCTCAATTTCTCGCTGGGTACCAATATACAGGCCACGAAGTTTACTGGCCGCGAATTCGTGGCGCAGGGCTTTACCAACGACCGCTTCACGGATGTGTCTTTCGCCCGCGGGTATGAAAAAGACAAAGCCCCGGTAGGTTCCGTTACAGAACAACGACTGATCGGCGCCTTCCTTTCCATGAACTATTCCTACCAGAACCGCTTCCTGATGGACGGTACGGTGCGGGTGGACGGATCGTCCAAGTTCGGTTCCGAATCGCGCATGGCGCCTTTCTGGAGCTACGGCATCGGCTGGAACCTGCACAACGAAAAATTCATGCGCAACACCATCTTCAACCAGCTGCGCATCAAAGCCACCACCGGTCTTACCGGCGACGTATCGTTCCCGGCCTACCTTTCCAATACCACTTACAATTATTATACGGCAGACTGGTATTCCACCGGCGTAGGCGCAGTGTTCGCAGGTTATGGCAACTCGAAGCTGAAATGGCAGCGCACCCGCAACTACGACCTGAGCATGGAAATTTCCATGTTCAAAGACCGGTTGTACATTTCTCCGCGTTACTACCGCAAGCTCACCAAAGACCTGCTGACAGATGTGAACGTGGCGCCCAGTACCGGCTTCAGCCAGTATAAGGATAACCTCGGCGAAATGGTGAACAAGGGATACGAAGTCTATTTCCGGGCCAACGTGCTGCGCGGCAAAGACTGGTCTGTAAACCTGAATGCCAACATCGGCAGCAACACCAATATCATCACAAAGATCTCCAACTCCCTCAAAAGCTATAACGAACAGGTGGACAAGAACCAGCTCGGGGATTCATCGCTCAGGACCAAGCCCCTGCTGCGTTTCCAGGAAGGGCAGAGCCTCAATACCATCTACGCCGTACGCAGCCTGGGCATAGACCCGGAGAACGGCCGCGAGATATTCCAGCGCCCGGACGGCACCACCACCTACGATTATGACGTACGCAACACCGTGGCAGTAGGAGATATGACGCCCGATTTCGACGGTTACTTCGGCGGCAGCATCGTATACCGCAGCTTGATGGTGGAATTCAGCTTCTACGCCAAAGTAGGCGGGGACATTTATAACCAGACGCTGATAGACCGTGTAGAGAACGCCGATCCGAAATATAACGTGGACAGCCGCGTGCTGGCCGAAAGATGGCGGAAGCCGGGAGACCGCACCTTTTACAAGAATATTGCGGACCTCACTACCACCAGGACCACCAGCAGATTCGTGCAGCAAGAGAACAGGCTTGAGTTCAAAAGCATTTACGCTTCCTGGGAAGCGCCTGCAAGCCTGTATAAACGGCTGAAGATGAAAAGCCTGCGCCTGGCCCTTAACCTGAACGACCTTGCATACTGGTCCAGCCTGCAGATAGAACGCGGCATTGATTATCCCTTTGCACGCAGCTTCACATTCTCATTAGCCACCAGATTCTAAAACTGAAGACATGAAGCAATACCTGATATCGATCCTCACCATATGTTTACTGGCTTCCTGCAGCAAATGGCTGGATGTGACGCCGGCTTCCGAAGTAAGTAAAGACGCACTGTTCAGCACCGAAGACGGGTTCAAGGAAGCCATCAACGGCCTGTACGGCAGGCTCACCAAGGAAGACCTTTTCGGCCGCGAGCTGACAGTGGGCACCCTGGATGCGCTGGCACAGAACTACACGGTAGACGTCTCCGATCCCTGGGCATATGGGCCAACCATGCGTTTCAACTACAAGGACCAGAATTTTATGAACCGTAGGGACGAGATGTGGAAAGGCCTGTATAACGTGGTGGCCAATGCCAACCTGGTACTGGAGAACGTGGATGCAAAGAAGAACCTCTTCACCGGTTCTAACTATGAGCTTGTAAAAGGAGAGGCCCTGGCGATGCGTGCCTTTTGCCACTTCGATGCGCTGCGACTGTTTGCCGAATCCTATGCCGTGAATAAGAACGGGAATGGCATCCCTTACGTAACGAAGTTCAGCAACGCAACACCTGAGCTGCATAAAGTGGAAGACGTGATGAACCTTATCATAAAAGACCTGCTGGAAGCGAAAGACCTGCTTCGCATGTCGGATCCGATCCTCAGCCCCGGCTACAAGGTCGGTTACCCGGAGACTGATACCGCCACCGAAGCCGATGCCCCGGACCTGTTCCTCCAGGAGCGCCGCCACCGCCTGAATTACTACGCCGTATGCGCTGAGCTGGCGAGGGTATACCTCAGCAAAGGAGAGCAGGACCAGGCGCTGAGCCAAGCGCTGGAAGTGATCAATTCCGCCAAATTCCCTTTCACCAAAGCCACGGACTTTCTTAATCCCGACGACGAGAAGAAAGACCGCGTCCTTTATAAAGAACTGATCTTCGGTATTTACGCCAACAATGCCAACGGAACGATCCGCGATGTGATAGACAACGGGGTGACCGCCCTGTATGTGTCTCCAGCAGAATGCAGCAACATTTATGAAGTAGGGGGCGTTGGCGCGGAAGATTACCGGTACAAACAATGGTTCGAAGGAAGGTCATCTTCTTCCGGTTCATACCTGCGCGTGATGAAATATGCCCGCGACGGGGACCGCAACCTGCATCCGCTCATGCTGCCGGCCATCCGCCTGAGCGAAATGTATTATATCGCCGCGGAATGTACGTTCGACAGGAACCCTGCCGCCGCATGGGACTATTTTAATACCGTCCGCCTCAACCGCGGTATCGGCGTGCGGCTGAACGATCCTTCCAAAACCGTGTTCATGACGGAATTGAAGAAAGAAGCGCGGAAAGAATTCTTTTCCGAAGGCCAGATGTTCTATATGTACAAACGGCTGAACGCCAACATACCAGGCCCTTCCGGCAGCACGATCGGCGGCGGGAACGCCATCTATGTATTTCCTTTCCCTGACGATGAGATCGCATACGGTAACAGATAAAAACAACAGCGATGAAAAAACTTCTCACATATATCATCATAGGAAGCGCCTGTTTTGCCGCCTGTAAAAAAACGGAAGAGCAGCTCTATACCGCGCCGGACAATATCTATTTCGATTTTAATGATCCCGCACGGAACAACCAGCGGACGGACAGCATCATGTATTCATTCGCGCTGTTCCCGGAGAAATCCGTGGATACGATCTGGCTGCCGGTAAAGATCGCGGGCATGCGCAGGAGCGAAGCGCGCAGTTTCCGCATTGCGGTGGATGAAAAAAACACTACGGCGGAAGCGGACAAACATTACAAAGCCCTCGAAAAGGAGTACCTCATGCCTGCGGACAGCGGGGTCACCAAAGTGCCCGTTATCCTGTTTTCCGCGGATCCCGCGCTCACGGGCAAAACGGTACGGCTCAAGCTGCGCCTGGTGCCCACGGAAGATTTTTCCGTTACCAATCCAGCGTACGATTCAGCGAAGGTGATCTTTTCCAACCGGCTGGAAAAACCCGCCTGGTGGGCTACCTGGCAGATGGAGCTGGGCAGTTACTCCCGTGTGAAACACGAATTGTTCATCCGTACCTCCGGGGTTACCGAGCTGCCGGTTGCTTTCGATGCGCAGGTGCTGCCCAAGGTATTGTATTCCACCCGCCGCTTCAAGAACTTCCTGGCCAGCCCCATCAGCTGGGTGGCGGAAAACCCGCAGGAGGGATATAAACTGGAGCCCGCGGGCGCCGGCAAGTATAACTTTTTCAGTATCACCAACCCGGAGAAGAAATATCTGCTGGAACTGAACCCTGCGGATAACAGATATTATTTCACAGACGAAACCGGGGCCCGGATTGTTTAATGCCAAACAACGAAACATGAGAAATCATCTTTTATACATACTTGGCGGCATCCTGCTGCTGGCCGCATGTTCCAAAGACAAAGGGAATTATGACTACATCTCCGTTCCCGACCCCGTGATCAGCGGACTGGATACGGCATACATCGCCGTTTCGGGCGACAGCCTGATCGTTGCGCCCGTTATCACCCTCAGATCAGGCAAGAACGACTATTCCTGCCACTGGAAGATAAGTGTGCCGGAAAGGGCTACCTCTGTTGAGTTTGAAGGGCAGCAGCTGCGGATCGTGTTCGGCCTGGGCGCCAACCGCTACAACGCGCTGATGATCGTAACGGATAACAATACAAAACAGAAATATTATTATAAGTTTATCGTAAAAGGGCAAACGCAGTTTACCCGCGGTACGCTGGTGCTGAGCAACGACAATAACCGCACTGTGCTCAGTTTCGTAAAGCCGGACGGTACTGTGCAGCCCGATATCTATACCGCTATCAACAACTCCGGCATTCCCGGCGGAGGCATGCAGATTGTGCCTGTAAGGAACCAGTTCTATATGAACCAGCTGAGTTTCTTCTGGGTTACTTACAGCGGCGAAGGCACCGGCGCTATACAGGTAGACGCCAACACGCTGCTGAAAGCCAAAACGCTGGAAGAGAACTTCTACACTGCACCCCCCGCGCGTGAGGTAAGCGCATTCCTGAACATGCCAGCAGGTGTCACCACGGCGATCATTAACGGGAAGCTTTTTCTCGGCGCCACGGAAACCGCTCCGTTCTGGCCTTACTACGGCTTCTGGGGCGAACCGATCGGCGGCGATTACCAGCTTCACCCGCGTGTCATCACCAATGCTTACGAGCAACCGAATAACGGCTATTACCTGGGATTCGAGAAAAGGAAGAAACAGTTCGTGCGTTTCAGCCTCTCTAACTTCTACGATACCACCTACACCGTGACCGACTCAGCGTTCAATCCGAAAAAACTGGGAATGGACCTGCTGTATATGGAACGTTTCAGCGATAATTCAGTTTTCGCTTTTGTGGACAGTGCAGGTAAAAAGATCGAGCTGCAATTCGGTCTGGACTGGTCGCAGGACCGTAGCCTCTTCGGCGCGCTGCGCAAACGCGAGTTTCCCGGTGCGGCGCAGCTTACGGCGGGCACTCTGTGGCAAAGCTCTCCCGTTGGCGTTTTCTTTTTTACTTCCAATGACAAGATCTACCGTTATAATCCCCTCAACAGGGAAGTAAAAGCACTGGATGCCAACTTTGGCGGCAAACGCGTTACCATGCTGAAGATGACGAACAACGGCAACCAGCTGATAGCCGGCGTGGAAGGGGCCGTATATTACCTGAACACCAGCACCGGAAATAACGGCGCCATCGTGAGCAAGACCGAAGGCATTCCCGGGGAACCAGCGGATATTATGATACGGGAGAACTAAAAATATTCAAACTAAAGCACCGATAATGAAAAAATGGTTGTTACTGGCCGCTGTGGCATGCCCTGCATTAGGCTTCGCACAGGTCAAATATGTTCTGAAAGGAAAAGTGGGCAATTACAATGCACCCGCCAAAGTATACCTGAACTGGCAAAAAGGTGAAAGTCCCGTAATGGATTCATCGGACGTGGTCAACGGCGCATTTGAATTCAAAGGAGAAGTGGAACATCCGGATATGGCCATGATGATGATGATTACCCAACCAGGCACAGAGCCGGACCGCCTGCTGTTTTACTTGGATAAAGGAGAGATGAACATCACCAGCGCAGACCTGCTCAGCAAAGCCGTTATCACCGGCTCCGCATTGAACGAGGAGTTTGCAGGCTATAAGCTGTTCATCTCCGGCTACGATTCCGCGATGGCTTCCATCAACCGCATTTATGGCGGCTCATCGGAAGTGCAGCGCAATGATACGACTTTCATGAAATGGCTGGACGGGCGTTTCCGCCAGGCGATAGACCTTCGCAAAAATAAACAGCGGGAGTTCATCCAGTCTCATCCAAAATCGTTCTTCAGCATTGTAGCCATCAAGGAACTGTCGGTTGCGAACAATATGAACCTGGAAGAACTGGAGCCTATGTTTGCCGCATTGGATAAAGATGTACGGGAAACCAGCGAGGGTAAACAATTCCGGAAGATGATGGACATGGAGCGCCACCTGGTTATCGGCGGCGTGGCCCCTGATTTCACACAGAACGATGTGAACGGAAAACCCGTAAAGCTGTCCGACTTCAAAGGCAAATATGTGCTGCTGGATTTCTGGGCTTCCTGGTGCGGGCCCTGCCGTGCGGAAAACCCGTACGTGGTGGCTGCGCATAAAGCTTACAAAACAAAGAACTTCGAAGTGCTGAGCGTGTCGCTGGACCAGCCGGGGAAAAAAGATCTGTGGCTGGCCGCTATCAAGAAAGACGGGCTGGAATCCTTCACCCACGTATCAGATCTCAAGTACTGGGACAATGCAGTGGCCAAGCTGTACAACATCCGCGGCGTACCTGCCAACCTCCTGATATCACCGGAAGGCAAAATACTGGCGAGAAACCTGAGAGGGGAGAATCTCGAAAAACAATTAGCCGTTCTTATCAAATAACCTGGACCCTGTTTAGTGACCGGGCCGTGCGCGAAAGCGTGCGGCCTTTCGTCATTTAATGATCTCTATTTTTTTACTCTCGATGATACGGTCGTTGTTGTCCGGGTCGTAGAACACCAGGATGTACATTCCCCCGGCCAGGTGGGGTACGGAAATGAGCGTGTTTGTGACGGGGATCTGCTGGCCCGCAACCCGTTTGCCGCTCATATCATACATTTCCATCCTGAGCAGGTTTCGCACGCCGACCATGTTCACGTAAAAAGTGCCTGAACTGGGGTTTGGCGAAACGGTGATCTGGAAGTAGTTAGGCACGGCGC
>CBFHAF010000202.1:0-7576 GCA_965653435.1 uncultured Chitinophaga sp. | reverse complement strand
GAAGAGGATTTCATTCCCTTCCGCCTTTCACATGAGTTTGACAGCCTTTTCCCTAAAAATCCCAGTTCTTCACCCTGGCCACTGCTTTCTGCCACTTTTCACGCAGCTTCGGATTTTCCTGCACTTCCGGGGTGAACACCCGGGCAATGGTGTATTGATCCCTGATCTCCGCCAGCGTCCAGAAGCCGGTGGCCAGCCCTGCCAGGTAAGCCGCCCCGGTGGCGCTTGCCGGCATCACCTGCGGGCGCATCACGGGGTATTGCAGCAGGTCTGTCTGCATCTGCATAAAAAAGTCGTACGTGGCAGAGGTTCCGTCCACCCGCAACTCGGTGATCGCCCTGCCGCTGTCTTTCTCCATGGCCTCCAGCGCGTCCGCGATGCCGAGGGCCACGCCTTCCAACGCCGCACGGGCAATATGCCCGCTTGAAGTGCCCCTCGTGATGCCGATGATCATGCCCCGGGCATAGGGGTCCCAGTGCGGGGTGCCCAGGCCGGAAAGCGAAGGCACGAACAGCACGCCGCCGTTGTCCGGCTCGGTTTGCGCCAGGGCCTCTATTTCAGCAGTGGACTCTATCAGCCCCAGCCCGTCCCTGATCCAGCGGAACACGGAGCTGCCGCCGAACACGCTGCCTTCCAGGGCGTAGGTCACCTCCCCGCCGATCCGCCAGGCAATGGTTGTAAGCAGGTGGTTGTCTGAAACGATGGGTTTGGAACCGGTGTTCATCAAAGCAAAGCAGCCGCTTCCGTAAGTATTTTTCACCATCCCCGGCTCCAGGCACATCTGCCCGAAAAGGGCCGCCTGCTGGTCGCCCGCCACGCCCGCGATGGGAATGCTGGCTTCCAGGATGCCGGGAGCGGTATGCGCTATGATCTCGCTGTTGCTGCAAATGGCAGGCAGCAGCTGGTGCGGGATGTTAAAGAGCCGCAACAGCTCTTCGTCCCATTCCAGCGTGTGGATGTTGAACAGCATGGTGCGGCTGGCGTTGGTAACGTCGCTCGTATGGGTTTTGCCCGCGGTGAGCTTCCAGATCAGCCATGCGTCTATCGTGCCGAAGGCCAGCTGGCCCTGCTCCGCGCGGATGCGCGCATCGTGCACATGATCGAGTATCCAGGATATTTTGCTGGCGGAAAAATAAGCGTCGAGGATGAGGCCGGTTTTGCGCTGCACCAGGCCGGAGAAGCCCTGGTAGCGGAACTCGTCCACCAGCTTGCTCGTCCGCCTGTCCTGCCAGGGAATGGCGTTGTACACGGGCTCGCCGGTGCCGCGGTCCCATATCACGGTGGTTTCGCGCTGGCTGGCAATGCCGATCCCCGCGATCTCCGATGCCTGTATGCCCGTAGTGGCCACCAGCTCTTCGATGACGGACAGCATAGTGTACCAGATCTCGTTCGGGTCCACTTCGATCCATCCGGGCTCGGGGTAATGTTTTTCGTATTCCTTCTGCAGCTGCTTCACCACCTGGCCCTGCCGGCTGAACAGCACTGCGCCCGCCGCGCTGGAACCCAGATCAAGGGAAAGTATATATTTCTTGTCGCCGTTCATTTCCTGTTATTTAAACATCCTTCAGGTCGGTAATAGCCTGCATCAGCTCACCGAGATACTGGTACATCGTCTCCAGGTACTCGTTGCCCTGGTCCGTGAGTTTGTAATATTTACGCGGCACGCCTTCGTCCATTTCCACCCACCGGCTGTCTACCAGCTTCTCTTTTTTTAACCGGCTCAGCAGCGGGTAAATGGTACCCTCTGCAATGTCCATATCCGCAAGCTTCTTGATCTCGCTGATAAGCTCATAACCGTACCGTTCCTTCTTCTGCAGCAGGAGCATAATGATGTATTCGAACAGTCCTTTTTTGATCTGGGATTGCCACCTGGTGATGAAATAGGCATTTTGCTTATTCTCCATAAGGGATCGGGTACGTTATAAGACAGTTAAAAGTAAGCAATAATCGCTTATGCCAGCAGGTGCGGCCTTTCACGGTATATTTTCCAGATGAACTCCCCGAAGATCGTATTGGCCCAGGCAAACCATGCGCGGGTGAACTGCGCCGGATCATCCTTCTGGAAGGATTCGTGCATGAAGCCTTTGCCGGCATGGCATTTCTGCAAAATGGCCAGGCATTGTTTTATTTCCGCTTCGTTGTTGCTCGTAAGCCCCTGCATCACCACGCTGATAGGCCAGATGCGCTGCATGCCGGTGTGCGGGCTGCCGATGCCTTTGCCCGCTTTTCCTTCGAAGTAGAAAGGATTCTCTTTTGAAAGTATCAGGCGGCGGGTGTTGGCATACACAGGATCGTTCGCCTTCACTGCGCCGAGGTACGGCAGGGCCAGCAGGCTGGGCACGTTCGCATCGTCCATCAGGTTGAAGCTGCCGAAGCCGTTCACTTCAAAAGCATACACCTTGCCGAACTGCGGGTGCGCTACGATCGCGTATTTCTGGATGGCTTTTTCCACTTCAGCGGCCAGCGCACGGCATTCGCCCGCCAACGCGGCGTCTTTATGGAAAGCCTGCACCATTTCCGCGGCCTGGCGGAGGCTCACCACCGCGAAGAAGTTGGAGGGTATAAGGAAGGGGAAGATAGTGGCATCGTCGCTGGGCCTGAAGATGGAGCAGATGAGGCCCACGGGCTTCACGGGGTAACCATAGCCGCCCAGAGGCACGCCGTCTGTGGCCCAGGAAGTGTTGCGCTGGAAATGATAAGGGCCGGGGCCGTCTTTCCGCTGCTGCTCTTTGAAGGTTTTTAAAGTAAGCGCGATAGAGCTTTTCCAGGTATCGTCGAAGGGCGAGGTATCGCCGGTGTTCTTCCAGTACATGTACCCGAGGCGGATGGGATAACACAGCGAGTCGATCTCCCACTTGCGTTCGTGGATGCCGGGCTTCATGTCGGTGAGGTCCGTTTTCCACTCGCCCTGCTTGTTCTCGTCTTTATAGAACGCGTTGGCATAAGGGTCTTTCAGGATGCATTTCACCTGGTGGTTGATCACCCCGGCGATGAGCTGCTGCAATTCCTTGTCCTCTTTCACCAGCGGCAGGTAGGGAGACACCTGGGCGGTGCTGTCCCTCAGCCACATGGCGTCTATATCGCCGGTGATCACATAGGTGTCCGGCCGGCCGTTGGCCGTGGTGAATTCAACAGTGGTGTCCAGCGTATTGGGAAAGCAGTTCTCGAAAAGCCAGGATAATTCATGGTTCCTGCTTTTGCTTTTTACGGCGGCGATCGCCTTTTCGACGGCTTCGCTGCGGAACTTGCGTTGCGCCGCGGGGATGCGCACTACCGGGAAGTCCTGCGTGCCGGCCCAGCTCAATGCGGGGCGCAGCAGGATGGCGGACGACAGTACAGCGGACTGCCGGAGGAAGTTTCTTCTGCTCATATTGCTTGATTAATCCTGAAAAATAGGAAATCAGGAGGTTATCAGGCAATAATATCCGGATTTTTTCTTACTTCCTGTATTTGCGGGTGGTAAAAATGATTCGGTTGTAGTTTTCTTTCTCGTACAGGATGCCGATCTCCCGTTTGCCGATGGCTATGATATCCGAATAAGCGGAGTTGTTCTTTGCGCCGATGCTGTCTATCTGGTAACGCTGCGTCCAGGTTTTGCCTTCGTCCTTGCTGATGCGCAGGGTAAGGTTGTCGCGGTTCAGCGTATCGGCGGCATTGGAGAAGGCGAGGATGGCTTTGCCTTTTTTGAAGCCGAGCGTGATGAGGCTGCCCTGGCACACGGGGTCCGGCAGCTGGTGGTCGTAATACGCGGTGTCCCAGCTGCGGCCGTCGCTGCTGATGGCAACAATGCGGGCTTTTACGTTCTTCTGCTGGTTGCGGATATTGAGCATCAGCTTGTCGTTGCCAAGCTCTGCTGCAATTGCTTCGTTGCCGCCGGGGAAGCTCACGTCTTCGCTGATCTTGAAGGTCTTGCCATGATCGTCTGAATAATAGCCGCCCGCGCGGTATTCCATGAAGCGGGGCTGCGGGTCGCCGGCGGAGTGGTTGGTGGCCACGTAAATGCGGCCTTTGTATCTGCCGGTGGTGAACTGCATGGCATGGCCAGGGGTGTTGAAGAAACAGCGCCAGTCTTCCTGGAAATTATACGGCGCCTGTTTGGGGCGGTGCACCATGGCGGTGATGTTCACAGGCGCGGCCCAGGTTTTGCCGCCGTCGCCGGAGGCAACGTACCATGCTTCCCGGAGGCCTTTTCCTTTTCTCACCTCACTTTCATGGTTGTTGCCGGTGTTGTAAAAAAGGAAAACGCGGCCCTGCGGGTAGGCGGGATCGGTAATATCCACCACGGGCGCGGGGTTGCCGGCCTGCATGTCTTTATTGTCCGCCACTACCTGCAGGGCGCTCCAGGTTTTCCCTTTATCTGTACTTTTCTTCAGCACGATGTCTATATCCCCGAAGTCGTTGGCATCGCCTACCCTTCCTTCTGCGAAGGCCAGCAGCGTGCCGTCCGGCAGCTTTACGATGCCGGGGATGCGGAATGATTTGTATCCTTCTGTTCCTGACTGGTATACCGTTACCTGCGCCCATGCAGGCAGGCAGGCGATAAGGGCAATTACTGTGCTGAAGATCTTTTTCATGATGCTGCTTGCGTTTTATCTTTTGTTTCCGGGAAAATAAGGCTGAAAATATATCCCATCGCCACGCAGCCGATCACGGCGAACACGGGGTACAGGAAAAAGCTGATGGCTTCTGTGCTTTGCACGAAATAAAGGCCGATGCTGCTGAGGATGAAGCCGATGAAGATGCCCCTGCTGTTGATCTTCGGGAAAAAGATACCCGCCGCGAACATCCCGGCCAGGCAACCGCCGAACAGGCCGATGATCTTGAGGTACTGGTCCCAGATAGACACGTTCTGCAGGTACACGAGGTACATGGCGATACCGCAGCCGGTGGCGCCCAGCAGCATGGTCACGATCTTGGCGAAGCGCAGGCTTTGTTTGTCGGTTGCGTCTTTTTTGAATCCTTTATAAAAATCGGTGGTGAGCACGGTGGCGATGGCGTTCATGCTGGAGCTGATGGTAGACATCGTGGCGGCGAAAAGCCCCGCGATCACCAGGCCTGAAAGGCCCGCCGGTAGCTGCTGCGAAATGAACCAGGGGAACACATCGTCTACCCTGCCATGCGGGTTCAGCTCTGCCGCATGGTGCCGGTAGAAGAACCACAGCGCGGTACCTACGCCGAAGAAGATGAAAGTGGCAGGAATCACCATCAGCGCATTCGTCCAGATGGAACGGCGGGCTTCTTTTTCGGTAGGCGTGGTGAGGTAACGCTGCACCACCACCTGGTCCGACGTATAGGTGACCAGGTTGGTAAGGAAAGCGCCGATGACGATCACCCACAGCACGGGCTGCGACATGCTCCAGCCGAGGTCCGCGATCTTGAACTTGCCGGCCTGCGATGCTTCGCTGAACAGTGCGCCAAGGCCGCCTTCTGTATTAGCCGCCATAAAAAAGAAACTCACAAGGGCGCCGCCCAGCAATACGAACACCTGCATCACTTCCGTCCATACCACGGCCTCGATGCCGCCGAACACGCTGTAAAGTGTGGTTACCAGCGTAGTGAGCACAATGCAGGCAAATATGTTAGTGCCCGTTACCGTGCTCAGCACCAGTGCGGGCAGGTAGATCACCACGCCCAGGCGGCTCAGCTGGAATATCACGAAGGTCAGGCTGCCGAGCAGCTTCACTTTCGCATCGAACCTCACCTGTAAATATTCATATACGCTGGTGAGCTTCAGCTTGCGGAAATAAGGCAGGTAGAATCCGGTAACGATGGGCACCACTGCGATGATCATCAGGTTGTTGAGGATATACACCCAGTTGGTGGCATACGCTTTGGCGGGAATGGCGATGAAAGTGAGCGCGCTCAGCTTGGAGCCGAAAATGCTCAGACCGGCCGCCCACCAGGGAATTTTCTGCCCGCCCAGGAAGAAGTCTCCCGTGGTATCGCCCATTTTCCTGGATACATACACGCTGATGCCGATCACCACTGCGAAATAAAGCGCTATCACCATCCAGTCCAGCCCGCCGAAACGGCCGCCGGGTTGCTGCGGCGCGGCTATCAGCACATGGCGGCTGCGCACGGCCGGTCTTGCTTCCCCGCCCGGCAGCACAATATTGCCGTTCCATACCACCAGCGGGGTGGTAACGGGAGCGTATACACTGGCATGCGGGTTTTGGGAAGCGTCTGCTTTTTTATCCACGGGCATGGCGCCTGTTACGGACCATGTGTCTGTGATCGTATTATAGGCCAGCACATCCTTGCTGAAGCCGGGATGTCCGTCCTGCAGCTCGTTCACTTTGGCTGCATTCGCGCCATCGTCGCCCCCGAAAAGGAGGAGGTGGCTTTGCCCTGCGGCGAAAGCCGGGGTGGGCGCGGCTGCCAGCGGGTGCGGCAGGTCCGCTATCTTATTCCAGCCGGTGGAGGGCGTGTATTCCCAGCAGTCTTTAAGGTACTGCCGGGGCTGGCCTTCGGGCTGGTGCACACCGCCGAAGATGTATATTTTTCCGTTCAGGGCACCGGCCATCGCCAGCATGCGCGAAGCGCCGGGCAGCGGGGGAAGCGCCTTCCATTGCCGGTTGCCGGCTGCGGCGTTTAATTGCAGGCTCCAGAACTGCTGCTGCGTTGAACCATTGACAGTGTTCACGCCTCCCGCGAGATAGATCACCCCGTCCAGCACGGCGCCGCATGCGTTGATAACGGGCGCGGGCAGGTCAGGCAGTGCTTCGCGGGTCACTTTCCCGCCAGCATACAGCAGCATGAACGCATCTTTGTAATGCGCCTGCGCATCGCCGCCGCCGAGGCAGATCAGCGCATTGTTGGCAGTAAGGGACACGCCGTAACCCATGGGGCGCGGCAATGTTCCTGCGGCTTTCCATTCGCCGCCGGGCTGCTCCAGCACCCATATGGAATCGTGCCAGGTTTTAACGCCGCCAGCCCAGGGGCGCGTATTGCCGGGGAAATTTGCTCCGCCGGCAATAATGAGCGCGCCGTTGCTTACGCCGGCATAGCTGCCGGCAAGGCCGTCCTTATCTGGTAACTGCGGCCCTTCTTTCCATGAAAAGAAAGCTTCGGGCGTTTGTTGGGAGTATGCATTCAGTGTCAGCAAACAGGCTATGATCACTAACCATCTGTTCAATATTCGCATGCAGGTGTATTAAGGTGTTTGAACTACTTTCCGCGCGGGGGCCTTGTCGAAGAAAGACAAACGGTCCAGCTCCGCGTGGAATTTCGCATATGCATCCGGGCTGAAGCTGGTCAGCGGAAGCCTGCAGGGGCCCAGGTTCCAGCCAAGCATCTGCATGATGGCTTTCTGCCCGGGGATGGGCGGGTATTTCACCAGGTAACGGATCACTTCCACCATATAGGCATGCGAAGCACGGGCTTCATCAATGCGGCCGTTCCTGAAAAGTTCCATGGTCTTAAGATACAAAGGCGCGGCGAAAGTGTAAGTGCTGCCGATAGCGCCTTTTGCGCCTACCGCCATGGCGGGCAGCAGCATTTCGTCCAGCCCGTAGAGGATATCGAACCTGCCGTTCTCGTATTCAAGGCACGACTGGTATTCCTGCAGGGAAGTGGC
>CBFHAF010000201.1:0-7582 GCA_965653435.1 uncultured Chitinophaga sp. | reverse complement strand
ACATGACGTTCAAGAGCATATACCCCTACACGCAGGAAACCATCGCTGAATATCCCGCACATTCGCAGGCGGAGATAGAGAAGAAAATGCAGGCCGGTTGGAAAGCTTTTGCTTCGCTCAGGCACGAAAATGTGCAGCACCGCCGTGAATGGATGCTGCAGGCGGCAACATTGCTGAAGGATAATGTTACGGAACATGCCACCGTCATTTCCAAAGAAATGGGCAAAACACTGAAGGAAGCAAAGGCCGAAGTGCTGAAATGCGCAGCCACTGCTGAATATTACGCCGCCAATATCGAACCGCTGCTGCAGCCGAGGCTCATCGAGTCCGACGGCAAAAAGAGCTACGCCGCATTTGAGCCCAAAGGCATTGTGCTGGCCATCATGCCCTGGAACTTCCCTTACTGGCAGGTGTTCCGTTTCGCCATTCCCAACCTGCTGGCAGGCAATGCCGCTATACTGAAGCATGCCAGTAACGTGAGCGGCTGCGGGCTTGCCATTGAGAAGCTTTTCCTGGAAGCGGGCTTCCCTGAAGGCGCTTTTCAAACCGTACTGGTACCGTCCAAAGAAATGGAGCCGCTGATCGCGGACCAGCGCGTGCAGGGCGTAACGCTTACCGGCAGCACGCCCGCCGGCATGAGCGTTGCCGCGCTGGCAGGTAAATACATCAAAAAGACCGTGCTGGAACTGGGCGGCAGCGATCCTTTCATCGTGCTGAAAGACGCGAACCTGGCTGAAGCCGCGAAAGTTGCGGTAAAAGCCCGCATGCAGAACGCGGGCCAGAGCTGCATCGCAGCCAAACGCTGGATCGTGGAGCAAAGCATCGCGGAAGATTTTACGCAGCAGGTACAGTCCATCATCACGTCGCTCCGGCAGGGCGACCCTTTCCACCCCGATACAGATACCGGCCCAATGGCCCGGCCGGACCTCGCGGAAGAGCTCTCCCGGCAAATGGACCGCTCTATAGAACAAGGCGCACTGCTGCTGGCAGGCGGCGAGCGCGACGGCTGCAATTTCACCCCCGCATTGCTTACCGGTGTAAAGCCCGGCATGCCTGCTTTTGACGAGGAAACGTTCGGGCCGCTGGCCGCCATCATCACTGCCAACGACGAAGCGTCCGCCATCCGCCTCGCCAACCAGACGCCCTTCGGCCTCGGCGCAGCCCTATGGACGAAAGACACGGAGAAGGCCGCCCGGCTGGCCACGCTTATCGAAAGCGGCAACGTGTTCATCAACGCCATGGTGCGCTCAGACGCAAGGCTTCCTTTCGGCGGCATCAAACAATCCGGCTACGGCCGCGAACTGAGCGTGGAAGGCGTACATGAATTCATGAACATCAAAACGGTGTATATCCAGTAACATCGGTCAACACAGTTGTCCATGGCGGCATTGCTTAGTTGTATTTTCGTTGATTTCACTATGAACATTATGCGGTCATAGGGGTAATGAGTATATTTGAACGTCTTTATAAAGACAGAACCTGACTATATGCATAACCTGATGTAACGGATGACCATGGCGCGGAAAAACTGCGCTTCCACCACCTTATATTCCGGCTTGCGTTTCACCTGGAGGGCATCGTGATGTTCCGCAGGAATTTCGTTATTATCCCTTACCACCCCTGAGCTGGGCGCATCTTTGAGAGAGCGTATATAAACAAAGATCCTGAAATGTTCGAACCTACGACGTTGTCCGTTATGAACAACCTGACTATCGCTGATACCAGGGCAACACAAAAACTGGACCTGGTGGTCCCCTGCTGCAACCCGCCGGAAGACTGGGTAATGCAGATGGCAACCGATTACCGCCATTTGCAGGAGCTGATGCCGGATACCGAGATCCGGCTCATTCTCGTAAACGACGGCTCCCAGTGCAATGTAACGCCCCTGCACCTGCAGCAGCTGCAGGCTTGCATACCTGCCGCGCGCATCATAGACCATCCCGTGAACCGGGGAAAGGGATATGCTGTACGTTTAGGCGTTGCCGTTGCCGACGCGCCTTACCTTGTCTGTACCGATTTCGACTTCCCCTTTGGCGTGGAAGCCGTAAAGCTCGCGTATGAGCAATTGCTCTGCGGTTCAGATGTGGTAGCAGGCATCCGCGGCGATCAATATGTTAAATTGCTGCCGCCCGCACGCAAGATCATTACCCGTATCAGCAGGCTTATGAACCGTTACCTGCTGCAGCTGCCGGTAGACGATGCGCAGGCCGGGCTGAAAGCTTTCAACAGCCGCGGCCGCTGCGAGTTCCTGGCCACGCACATCAACGGTTTTTTATACGACAGCGAATTCGTTCGCCGCGCCTGCCGGAACAAAAAGCTGAACGTGCGCACCATCCCCATCGTTTGCCGGCCAGGTATCCGTTTTTCGGAATTCAGATCGGCAACGCTATTCCGCGAATTTTTTAACTTCATAGGCATCCTGATCAAACGATGAGAAACAAAAAGATACTGATCAGCGTGGATGTAGAGGAGTTCGATATCCCGCAGGAATACGGGCAGGACGTGCCTTTCGAAGAAAAGCTGGAGGTAACCAGGCAGGGCGTGCTGAAAACCCTCACGCTGTTCGATGAACTGGATATAAAGGCAACGTTTTTTATCACGGCATTGTGGGCCAGATATTTCCCGGAGCTTGTTCAGCGCATCGCAGAGAAACATGAGATCGCTTCGCATGCTTTTTACCACGACCGCTTCCAGGAGCAGGACCTGCTGCATTCACGCTCTGAACTGGAACGCATCAGCCGCGTAAAGGTGAAAGGCTTCCGCATGCCCAGGCTACAACCCGTGTCTATGGACGCCCTGGCGCAGGCCGGTTATGCTTACGACGCATCGCTGAACCCCACCTGGCTGCCCGGCCGTTACAATAACCGCCACCGCCCGCGTCATGTGCATTTGCAGGGGAATATGTGGATCATGCCGACCTCTGTTACCCCGGGCTGGCGCATTCCAGTGTTCTGGCTAAGCGTGAAGAACATGCCGCTGTGGTTCACACGGCATTGCGCCGCACGCATACTGAAAAAGGAGGATTATTTTTCATTCTACTTCCATCCCTGGGAGCTGGAAGATATCGGTCAATACAAGCTGCCGCTGTATGTGAAAGGCGTGCGCGGTAAACGTTTGTACCAGAAAATGCACGCTTTCCTTTCATGGCTGAAAGAACGCGGAACGTTCGTTTCGCATTCGGATTACCTCGCGGCTCATTCTCCCGGGCAGCAAAATTCTTAAGGTTTCTTCGAAGTTTTGATATCCACTTCCGGCGGATGCGCATAATCGTTCCAATAGGCTTCCGCCTGTTCTGCTGTAAGGTCCCCGTCGAAAGTGATCACACGGTACCGCTGAGGGTACTGGTTACCGGGCTCCAGCTTCCATGATTTGTCTTTGGTAGGGCTGAATTCTGCAAACACCTGCCCCTGCTGGTCTTTCTCCGGCCAAACGCGCAATGGTTGCGGCGCGTTGAAATTTTCCGGGGAAGACAATACGAGGATGCCGCCTTTGCCGCCCTTCAGCTCTCCTGCTATCTTAAACCAGCGGGCATGCGTCATATCACCGTCTTTGCGGGTCTTCCCATCAGACGTCAGCACCGCGCTGTTCTCATTATTCCATTCCCCCGCCCCTCTTATCGCAAAACCGCCGCCATAGCGGTACTCCTTCAAAATAATGGGCGAGGCGGTGCCGCAGCTGAGCGTAGATATGTAATCCCATATCTGCACGTCCTTCGTTCCGCCGTATGCGCTCACTTCGAGGTCTTCGTTGATAGCCGTTTTATCGGGACCGCCTTTTCCCAGCACCACATGGTCCTGCACCTGTAAAAAACCGCCCCATACCGGGCCGGACACGCTGTAGTTCCTGTTGCTTTCAAAGTTGACCCGCACGGTGCCGGAGAGTTTTTTCAGGTTCCAGAAATCTATGGTCTGGCCTTCAAACTCCGTATCGGTCCAGGGGTTCCAGATGCCGTAGTGATGATAGTGGTCTTTAGGCTGGATATTGGTAAGCACTTTCCCACCCGGCGTATACGCAGGATGGATGAAGCCGCCCCGTCTGAATGCCGTGTCAACGCCCGCCGGCACGTCTTTGATCGCTGCCTGGTAGAACAATACCGGTTTCCGGCCGCGCTTCACGGTAAATCCTTCCGCCGAATTATCGACGGTCACCGCATCGTCCGGATTCACCGGCGCGGCGTCCTTCCCGTTTTTATAAAGCTCGAACACACGGCGCTGCCCCGGCTGCAGATCCTCGCCCAGGGGCCACACCAACCGCCCGGCACCCACCTGCAGGGTCACCGGCGTTTTCGTTTTACCCTCTACCCGGTACAACTGGTACACGTCTCCCTTTTGCGCTTCGAGAGGAATGGAAATGATGGTATTGTGACGGGCGTATTTACCGGCTTTCACCGTATAACGGGCCAGCAGCTGGGCATTTGCAGTCATCGATAAAAATATAAGCATAATAATACAGGCACAACGTGGGTATTTCATATGGAACGATTGTAATGAACGATTAAAATAGTCATTCCCCGGCATTTATGCAATAAGCGCGGAAATAGCTTAAATTCGTAACAGTTTACACCACCCCAAAATACGCCCCGATATGAAAACGGATAAACTCATCGTTTCCAACCGTACCGCATTGGAAAAAAAATACGGCAGCAAGCACACTTCCTTTTTAAAAGACCTGGCCGCCCTCAAAGCGGCGGACAAAAAACGCGGGCTGCGCAGCGAAGTGATATTCCTCGATGATGCCGCTGCCATGAAAAAATACAAAGCCCCTGTTGTGAAGAGCCCCGGCAATGCGAAGCAGAACAAAGCCGCAATAGACGGGCTGTTCCGGCATTTCCGGCCGGATTACCTGATGATAGCGGGCGCGCAGGATGTAGTGCCTTTCCTGCCGTTGCAGAACCTTCTTTTCGGGGAAGACGATGAGGACAAGCTGATCCCCAGCGACCTGCCTTATGCCTGCGAAACCGCTTACAGCACCAACCCGGGCAAGTTCATTTCACCTACCCGCGTGGTGGGCCGCCTGCCGGACGTACCCGGCAGCAACGATCCCGCTTATTTCCATTCCCTCGTGCAGGACATTACCGGCAGCAAGCCCGGCCGGCAGCAGGATTACCGGAAATATTTCAGCATCAGCGTGTTCGACTGGCGGTCGTCCACCTCCGAAAGCCTGCATAACATCTTTGGCGACAATGCCGCGCTGCAGCTCTCTCCCGTTCTGGGCCCGGAATGGACCAATGCCCAGCTGAAAGCCAAAACACATTTCATCAATTGCCATGGCGCGCTGGACGACCCGAGCTATTACGGCCAGAAGGGGAAAAAATTCCCTGAAGCCCTCCGTTCGTCCCTTATCGCCAAAAAGATCAGCAAAGGGGCTATTGTGGCCGCGGAATGCTGCTACGGCGCCCAGCTATATGATCCCCTGCAAACGGAGGCCGGGCACCTCAGTATCGCGAATAACTACCTGTTGAACCATGCCATCGCCTTTGCCGGCAGTTCCACCATTGCTTACGGCCCGGCGAAAGGCCAGGGCCTGGCGGACCTTCTTACCCAGTATTTCCTGATCAACACCATCAAGGGCGCATCCACCGGCCGCGCCTTCCTGGAGGCCCGCCAGCGCTTCCTGGACGAAATGGGCCCCGCGCTGGACCCCTTTGAGCTGAAGACCCTGGCGCAATTTTACCTGCTCGGCGATCCTTCGCTAGTGGCTGTTTCGGCGCCTGCTTCCCTTCATGGCGACGGCCGGCAGAACCGCCGGGACAGCATGATGGCGAAAGGAGTGGCGCTTTCCGCTTTTATTTCAGTGCCCAAACCCCTGAAAGAAAAAAAAGAAGGCACGGCCATTACAGCTTTCCTGAAAAGCCGGAAGCTGCCTCAAAAATGCCATAAGCAGGTGTTCATCAACGAAGCCAAACCTTCGCCGCTCACCCGCGGCATGAAATCGTTTACCGCGCCGGTGAAATTTCATGTATATTCGGCAAGCACCGTTCACGGGAAGTTCAAAAGCACGAAAGTGCTGGTGGTGAAGGAAAGGAACGGCGAAATACTCGGGCACCGCGAATATGTCAGGCGATAAAAGAAATAAAACACTCACCGTAAGGGGCCGGCTGGTCCTGAAAACCTTTGCAAGAACCACGAAAAGCGAAAGCCTGGGTGTGTATCTTGAAACGGAAGACGGCAGTTTCCTGATCCGCCCGGCCGGCGGCAATCCCTTTGCAGATAATCCTTTGGCGGAACAGGCCGGTAAATATATTGAAGCCACCGGCCGCAAGAGTGATTATGTGTTCTTCGTGCGCAGCTGGCGCGAGATCCCCGAACCCGGAAGCTGACGCCCAATACCCAACTAATCCTGTTATTTCCACCCGTAACATTGGCCCCTGCTGCGGAATGGAAGCATCGTAACTTTAGTGCAACTAATCTGTCGCGCTATGATCCGCCATTCTATCATCCGGCAGGCTGTTGTTGCTTTAGCAGTACTACTGCTATGTATTCCCCTGCAATCCAGCAGCCAGCACGTGAACAAACTCATGCAGCAGAAAACAGCTGCCCTCCTCGGAACTTATTACATTTCCTTCAAACAAGACAAAGCTGTGCTGCGCTATATCCTGCATATAGACAGTGCGCGCGGCATGTTCTTTTACGGAAGGATGGAAAACGACCAGCGTTACCATCCACAGTGGAAGGACTTCTGCCACATCAAAGGCATGCTCGCTCCCGGGAAGAACCACGACTTCATCATGAAGCCGGACCTGCGCAGCAACCTGCCGTACAACATCGTGTGCCGCCCGCATGAATGGGTGCTCAACAACAAGGTGTATTTCAGGTTCAGGGAAGAGAACATCGTCAGCGGCCACAGGGGAGTGACCAAGGACTTCAATGCGCCGCCATTCAGCTTTTCAGGCATGAAACAGGAACCAGAGAACCTGACGGCCAGCGTTGATGCGGGAACCTCGAAGCTGAAGTAAGCAGGCTTGTATTCCGGATTCGTTCCCTTCAACGGGAAGCTGGAAAATTATGCCCCGAAGTGAAAATGAAAAGCAGAGAAGTATGGGTTCAGCATGCAGCTCAACCCATACTTTCGTATTTCCGAAGAAGAAGTTTTAGAAAGCCCGGTGCAGTTCCGCGCCGGTACCGTTCCGGTCCGCATAAATGATCTCGCCGTTACGGATCCTCACGCCGCTTGCAATGTCTTCAGCCAGCAGCAGCGGACCGTCCATGTCCGTATAATCCAGGTAAGGAAGAAGATGCGCTACGGCTGAAGTGCCGACGGTGCTTTCGTTCATGCTGCCCGTCATCACTTTCATGCCCAGCTTTTTGGCTTCCATGATCATCCTGCGCGCGGGCGTGATGCCGCCGCATTTGGTAAGCTTGATGTTAATGCCGTGGAAATAGCCGTGGCACTTTTGCACGTCGCTTTCCACGATGCAGCTTTCGTCTGCAATGAGCGGCAGTGCTGAATCCGTGTATACCTTGCGCATGCCTTCCCAATCTGCCGCAGGCATCGGCTGCTCGATGAACTCCACGCCCAGTTCGCGGAAAGCTTTGGCGTTACGAAGTGTTTCATCCACACCCCAGGCGCAGTTTGCATCTAC
>CBFHAF010000200.1:0-7603 GCA_965653435.1 uncultured Chitinophaga sp. | reverse complement strand
CTCGAAAACACATTGCTGGAAAAATATGAGAAGAAACCCGCCAGGCTTTCCATGATGTTCGGCGGTAATTCCGTCTATGAGATGGCGCTTTCCCAGGGGTATGTAGTGAGGCTGAACGATATGCACGGCAAAACAAAAGCCGAACGGGTATTTAACCAGGTCCATAAAGAGATTGCCGCTACTGAATATTATTATAATGCCGAAGAACGGGGAGGGCATATGCGACTGGTAAACAAAGCGGATGTAGTGAATGAGAACGGCACGATCAGCAAAGGGCAGATATTGGGG
The DNA here is from genome assembly GCA_965653435.1 of uncultured Chitinophaga sp. Taxonomy (GTDB): domain Bacteria; phylum Bacteroidota; class Bacteroidia; order Chitinophagales; family Chitinophagaceae; genus Chitinophaga. Next base: position 7,315 of record CBFHAF010000200.1, on the reverse strand, counting down.
AGAGAACTCGATCTTTTCGCGGATATGCGGGAAGGAGAGACCTCCAACACCGGTACATCTGTAGGCCTCGGAGTAGATGTAATTCCTGTGCTCACCTTCGCGATCCCGATCCCGCACTCGCCGATAAATGTGAACAACGACTACCGGCTGTTCAGGTCCGCCGCGGTTACCAAAACGGTGCAGTACTTCGGCGTGCCGAATAAAGTGATAAAAAAAGCGGACGGTTCTTCCATTACGACCTACAACCTGCTGTACGACCGGAAGACCGGTACGCCTGTAGTGACGGCAACAGAGAACGAATTCAATGATCCCGTGTATTCGCTGAATATCCCGGCTTACTGGATATATCCGCGCATGGGGCAGGCGTACGAAACGGCGAATATGGTATTCACAGACCTTGAGGTAGACCCTGCCGGGAACGTGGATACGGATTATAAAGGCCTGATGATAGCAGGAGATGAGCTGGCAGACCTTAACCGGCCCGACCGCCGCCTATGGGCGGTGAATACGCCGCTCACCACCGGCGGAACCCCTTCCATACGCCTTGTAGACGAAACGGGCAGGCTGGTGAAAGATATCAAGGGCACATTTAAGGTGATACGTTCCGGTAACAGGAACCAGACAGGCGTTATGGCCGCAAGCATCGTAAGCCTGCAAAAGCCATACAACGATACGAAGCTGCTGGTCAATCCCAACATAGACCTGGGCAGCCTGGGCACGCTGGATGCGAAGGCCGCCCTCTTCTCGGAAGAATGGGGCACGCAGGTGGAATGCACGCCTAAAATATGCCCCGAAGGATACGTGCTGAGCGCGGACGGCACCCGCTGCCTGCTGCCTGCTGCCAAAGATCCGAACCAGTCCGGGCTCAACCTGGCAGACAGAAGCAACCAGGGATTTGATTATTCAAGGCTCACGCAGTTCTATGATAAGGCACCTAATGATAATACGATCATCGGAACCAGCCATGCCTATTTCTGGGGAGATAACAATTCCAATTATGGACTGCGGCGGCTGGTATCGTCAGGTATTTGGGTGCAGGAGCAGGCGCTGGGCCAATGGTACCGCGTCGTTAAGGACTTTGCCGTGCCCCGTGAAGGCCTGTACTGCATGGGCGCGGGCGGGGACGACCTGTTCCGCGTACGGATCAACGGTGAGCTGATCATGGACAGGTCCGGCTACCTGGAAAGCAATTTTCACATATGGCATGTAAAGCAGATATACCTCAAAGAAGGATATAACAGGGTAACGCTGGAATTTGCAAATTCCGCCAACCATGGTGTGATCGGATGGGAACTTTATGATAACACCATCCAGGAGCTGATAAACCTTCCTGACGCTGCCGGGGCCAAGCCGTCTGTTATCCTTTCGGCCCAGGGTATTTTAAACGACGGCGACTACCAGTCCTTTAAAATTGACGCTGCAGGAAATACCGTACAGGCTTCTCTATATTACTGCAGCCCCTTCTTTGCACAAACGGATGAAAGGATCCCGTATTGTTCTGCTACCCCTGTGGGCGAATGCCCGCCGGGTTATGTGAAAAGTGCCGACGGGATGAATTGTGTATTGCCTTCCACCATTGATCCTGACTCGCGGCTGAAGCTGCTCGCCGCTCCTGATTCAACCGCCAATAACGTTAATGGTGCAGTGATCAGGGATATCAACGGTAACGAGTTGGGAACCAAGTATAATTACTTTTTCGGGATGCTAGGCCATCCCAGCAGCACCCGTGGAAGGCTGAATAATGCTGGAATATGGACGAATGACAGCATGGCATTTTACGGTTCGAGAGTAGGAGTGAGAACCTGTTTCACGGTTGCTGAAAACGCGGAGTATTATGTCGGTTATGGTGCGACAAATGGGATAGAAGTAAGGATTGACGGCACTTTGGTGGCTTCGGTGCCCACAGGAGGAACGGGCAGCAACGATCCGCGGCGTACCTGGAACGTGAAGCGCGTTAACCTTTCACCCGGACCGCACGAAATTGACATACTCGCGCAATCTGGCTATACAGGCAGCACATCTCCCGCACAATCGCGCGACGCGATGGCTGTGGACATCTATAAGGCCACCTCACAGGAACTGTTGAGCCTGGGCGATTCAGAACGCCCCACGATGATATTTTCCACCGCAGATCTTATCACCGGCAGCGGATTGTATGATACTTATGTAAAGAACTCTTCAGGCACTGTCACCCACCGCAGGTACAACTGCGCAGGCGGGGCGGTCAATATCTGCCAGCCATGCGGCGTGATCAGGATGGCCCGTGTCATCAATCCATACGTAACCGGCAACCTTGGCAACTGGCGCGTTGCAGAAGACAAAGTATACCTCACAGACCGTAACGAAACACCCAAGGGAACCAATGTTCCTATTGTCAGGAAAAGCGGGGGATATAAAGACTTCACACCCTTCTGGCAGCATGACGGTGTAAAATGGATCCCGTCCACCAACCCATCATGGGTCACCGCCCGGTGGATCACGGCATACGACAACTATTCCCAGGAGCTGGAGAATAAGAACGCCCTGCAGCAATACACCGGCACACGATTCGGTTACAAGGAATCGCTTCCTGTTATCCTCGGCAGCAATGCCCGCAGCAGGGAGCTGTATTACGATGGCTTTGAGGATTACAAATACAATAACACCTGCACGCCCGTTCCCTGCAAGCTAGACCGCTTCAATATCCGGCAGCAGATCGGCACAGGCTATGCTGTTTGGCTGGATAGCACGGAGTCACACACGGGTAAATACAGCCTTAAGCTCAGTTCGCCCATCGTGCTGAAAACGCAGGCATTCACAAACGAGCATAGCCCGGGTATTTATATCGAAACCAACAGCGCAGGCGAATACCAGCGCAAGCTGGATCCATGGCTGGGCCTTTTCGGCTTTAATCCCATGCCAGCCAGGAAATACGTCGTTTCCATGTGGGTGAAAGACAATACCCCGAAAGAAAACAACTTCAATATCCAGCTCACGCTGGACGGCACGCTGCTTACGGGAACACGCAAAGCAACCGTGGAAGGCTGGAAGCTGGTAGAATTCATCGTGAATATGGCGGAAGTGCCGGGTGCCGCGACTATGCGCGAGATACCGCTGGAGATCAAGAGTACCAGTACCGCCACCCGCCTGGACGATATCCGCATTTTCCCTTACGACGGCCAGGCCGTTACCTACGCCTACGATGAAAGTACGCTCCGCCTGATGGCAGAGATGGACGCCAATAACTTCGCCACTTTTTACGAGTACGACGACGAAGGCGGCCTCATCAGGGTAAAGAAAGAAACGGAAAGAGGCATCATCACTATCAAAGAAAGCAGGTCTACTTACCTGCAGAAAACGCCATGACATGAAACGATCAAAGAAAAATAAACTGTTGCCGGTAATCATCATCGCTATTGCTGCTTCCGCAGGAGCGGCTGCCGCCCTGCCTTCGCTGAAGCAGCGGTTTGCGGCGGCCCCCCCCGCCTCACGGGCGGTTGCAAGCGAACCGGTAAATGAAACAGAACTTGCGGTATTGCAGGAGCTCGGAAGTTTATTTCACCGGCTGGATAGTGTGGCGGATTTTGAAGTAAAGGGATCAGTATTGTCTTCTGACCCGCAGGATAGCACGTCTGCCCAGGCTTTTACCTATCATTACGCCAGGCGTGATTCCATGGTGTATTACCGTTTGGGTGAGCAGGAAATGCTTTCCACGGATGCTGTGTTCGTGATGGCAAATCATGCTACGGAGCAGCTTTTCGTGTCTGCCCCCAAACCCTTCAACCCCGGCATTTTCCCGGCCGGTGAGCAGATGGCCAATTTCCTGACAGGAGAGGGCTACGAAGTAGGCCGCACAAAAAAAAGCGGCCTGAACTGGATAACACTGAAACGCCCCAATCACATCACCTGCAAAGAATATCGTGTAGGCTTCGATGATGCGGGATTTATCCGTGAAACATTTATGCGCCTCACCGATCTGAGCGACCCGCTGAATACGGAAAAAGACAAAACGATGCTGATGAAGGCGGACCAATGGAAAATTGAAAGCCCAGCGGCCTCCCTGTTCGATGCGTCGCGTTTTATTCAGCGGCAGTCAGGCAAATTCCTTGCCGCCGGCAGTTTTAAAACATACCAACTCATCCTGACCCAATAATTACAGCGCCTTATGCCCTGGAATGTAAAATTTATAGCGAAACTTTATACCATCCTCTCCCTGGTGCTGCTGTGCTGCAATGCGTACGCCGCCGTTGAGCCCTATCAGCAGCAGCTGAAAGGCCGTATCAGGAACGGGGATACGCTGGTGCTACGTGATGAGAAGTTCAGGAATACGGCGTACGACTGGAGCCTGATCGTGAACAGGAAAGTAAGCAACCGCATCACCTTCAGCCTGCTGATGGATTCCGTGCACAGCATCCGCAAACCCTTTACGGCCAAACTGGACATGAAGGTGGAATACTGGAGCCAGCCGGACCAGGCTGATCCGGTAACAGAAGATCACGTCATACTCAACCTGCAGTATGATACAGCTTACGGCGCCACTATCGCTTCGCAGGACATATACCGCTTCCTGAACGGGCACAGGGTGAAAGTGACAGTGAACAGCATTACCAGCCCAGAGCTGGGGGAAGACATCCCGGGGATATTCATTCTTACCAGCCAGGTGTTTGTAGACAGGAAATACCTGCCCGACCCCAACGCAGCACCTGGGCAGATATTCGTGACGCAGACCGGGCAGCAAACAGGCGATGAGGAAGGCATTCAGATGCTTCGGACGCCGGTTGAAAAAAGCCCCAATAAAGTGGAGCTTAACTGGAACAGGTTCGACAACGAAGAGGAGTACGATCTTGAATGGACGTTCGTGGATGAGCGATCCGCCAACGGCGCCCTGCTTGCGGGCGGGACTTATACGCAGGCCGACCTGGCGAAGATATTCCGGCACAACGCCACCCGGGTAACGCTGGCCAATCATTCCTACACCATCAACCTGGTGCATTATTCAAAATACCTGCTGGTGCGCCTGCGCACTGTAACCACGCAGGATAATACCGGCATCCGGGAAGAGTCCCCCTGGTACTACCAGCTGACTTTTACGGAACAAGGGCAGGCGCCGGTAACGGAATCAGGCGTTATCGTTCTCGAGAACACCTGGCACCGCCCGGGCCTGAACTGGCAGTACAACGCCACTTACGCGGAAGAAGGAAAGCGGAAAGAAGTGGTGACCTACTTCGACAGATCGCTGAAGAGCAGGCAGACCGTTACGCTTACCAATAACTCCGACGATCCGGCTAGCGAAGATAAAGTGAACGTGGTGGCGCAGAGCACCATCTACGACCAATATGGCCGCCCGGCCGTAAATGTGCTGCCGGCGCCGCTGGAAGCCAAAGTGCTGGATTATTATCCGGGGCTTAATAAAAAAATCGACGGATCGGATTATACTTTCATGGACGTGAACCCAGGCGGGGAGCTGTGTAATTTCACATTTCCGCAGATGGGGACACTCGGCGGGGCCTCCCGGTATTATTCTCCCGGCAACCCTTTCAAAACGGAAACCAATCACAGGTTTGTACCTAATGCTGAAGGGTTTCCCTTCTCCGGGCAGTTCTACACCAATGACAATACCGGCCGCATCAGCGTACAGGGCGGCGTAGGCAAGATATTCCAGCCCAATGCCGATCCTTCGTTTACACTTACGAAGGCCACACGCTATTATTACAGCAAACCCACCCAGCGGGAGTTATACAAGATGTTCGGGAACGATGTCGGCGATGCAAGCCATTATTCCAAAACCACTACCGTAGACCCTAACGGCCAGATCAGCATATCGTACCAGAACCTCGGTGGCAAAACCATCGCTACGGCCCTGAGCGGGCCTTCTCCAGATAATCTGAACGGGTTGACCGGTGTTCAGGCAAGAACAGACAAGACCTTCACTTTGTTCAATTCCTCCGCCTTCGTATTCGATCCTGCAAAGCTGACGCTTTCGGCCAACCAGGTATACATTGTACAGGAAACAGGGAGCGTTAAATTTGATATCGACGTGCCCCGCATCCTCGCACAGTATTCGCAGAGCGGGCTGAACATCTGCACGGAATGCGCTTACGAAGGAATGCTGACCATCTCCAGCGATTGCCTGGAAGATGACCTGGTAAAACCGGTGGTTATTGCCGGCGCCGCGCCGGTCACCAATTGCGTGGCCCTCAACCCGGCGGTGGCGCATACAGAGTTCAGCACCATATTCCAGCGCAAAGGAGCATATTATATCACCCTTGAGCTCCGGCTGAAGGAAAAGGTCGTTTCCCAGGCCGCCGATCAGTTCGTGGCGCTGAATACCACCCTGAAGAAACAATTTGATTTTGTGATCGAACAACTGCGGGCCACGGATTTCGGCGGCTGCTTCGACGATTGCAAAACCTGCTATACCGCCCTCGGCCTGAAAACCGGTTTCATTCAGCGGATCAAGGAAAGGCTGACCTCGCTCGGCGTGAATGTAACGACCAATGCCGCAGCCATAGACGCGTGGGCCGGCCTGCTGTATGACCAGCTGAGCTCGTCCTGCGCCGCTGCCAGGCTCACCTGCGCGGACGACCCCTGCAAGATGCTGAAAGACCAGCTGAGGGCAGACGTTAGCCCCTATGGCCAGTATGCTTTGTTTGACCAGAATAAACTTCCGATGGAGCGGGAGATCAATATCCTTCACCTTAAATGGAGAGAGGTGTTTCCCGAAAGAAAAGCCGGCGAAGCAGGGTATGCGGCCAACATGGTACAACTGGGAGAAAGCCGCGAAATGTCGGTTCACGATGCCAGCTTTACCCTGCAGGACCTTGTGAATGCCTGGAAACCCGAGTGGGCGGACTCATTCGTCAAATATCACCCGGAATATTGCGGCCTTCAGATATGCGAGCGCAACAGCGCTTACCTGAAATGGGACGAGCGCGTAAAATCCCTGGCAGTAAAAGCGGCAGACATCCCCTCCATACTTCCCGGCAAGCAGTACGACCGTAATGTGCCTGCCTGGCTTGTTTCCGCGGACCCATATTTTGCAACCGGCGGACAGGGGAACGAATATGCATCCGCCTTTATAGCGGACCTGCAGAATTACTCTGTGAACGTGAAGAAGGTTTCCGGGAGAAGCAGCAAATCCATCACGCAGTTCGTTGATTTTATATTGTATTGCAGCACGTCGGATGGAAATATGAACACCGGGGGCGATACGGAAGATACCTGGAAGGACTGCGTTCCCGGGGCGGGTTGCCGCCTGGTGGACAGGGAGTGGGAGACGTACCTCCGGGCATATATGGAACTCAAACAGGTCTATTACCAGAAAGACCGCAACGAG
>CBFHAF010000199.1:0-7626 GCA_965653435.1 uncultured Chitinophaga sp. | reverse complement strand
AGGAGCAAAGCGCAGGCCGCGAAACGGAGCGGGGGGAGGGGCAGGAGCCGGTGCAGGAAAATGATGAACAATACCAGGACCTTTCAGCCTACATAAAGCGGAAGCTGAACCTGAATACAGCGGATGCCGCTGCGTTGCATGGGCTTGGGCTGCTGGATGCCCTGCAGGTGAATACATTCCTGCGGTACCGCGAAACGCTTGGCCCGCTGGTTTCTATTTATGAGCTGCAGGCCGTGCCGGGGTTTGAGCTGCCGCTGATCCGTTCCATGCTGCCTTATGTGCAGGCAGGCAGCGGGTTGGAGCCGTATTATACTTTGAAAGATTATTTCCTTAAAGGGAAACACCAGCTGGAAATACGCTACAGCCGGAACCTTGAGCTGGCAGAGGGTTACACGCGGACGGACAGTGCCGCCGTGAAGTATGCCGGAAGCCCTGATAAGATGTTGCTGCGGTACCGGTACCGGTTTGGCCGCTATGCGAGCTGGGGATTGGTGATGGAGAAAGATGCAGGCGAAACCTGGCTGAGGAAAGGAATGCCCTGGGTGGCGGATCATATCGGGTTCCATCTGTTTTTGCAGCGGCTTGGGAAAGTGAAAGTGCTGGCGCTGGGAGATTACACCGTGAACATGGGGCAGGGGCTGGTGCAATGGCAAGGGTTTTCTTTCGGCAAAAGTGCGGCAGTGATGCAGGTGAAACGGGAGAGCGAAGTATTGCGGCCATATGCTTCAGCCGGGGAATTTTTCTTTTACCGGGGTGCGGGCATTACCTGGGAAGCGGGGAAAAACAGCGTGACGGGTTTTATATCATACCGGTCGCTGGATGGAAGATTAAGTATTGCAGAAGATACTACTGCTGAAGGAGAGTACTTCGAAGAAGGGACGCTTTCCAGTGCAGGATACCATAGAACGGCTTCCGAGCTGGCGTTGCGCAATGCCGTGCGCCAGTACACAGCAGGCGCTGTAATAAAACGGCGGATAAAGCAGGGGTATGTAGCGCTGAATTTGATCGGGCACCAGTATTCACATTCGTTAAAAAAAGGGGAAGAACTCTACCGGCTATACGCAACAGAAGGAGAGCGGGTGTATAATGCCAGTGTGGACCATGCATTTGGCTGGCGGAATATTCACCTGTTCGGCGAAGTGGCAGTGGATGGAAAAGGAAACCCGGCGCTGCTGCAAAGTTTGCTGGCTGCACTGAGCTCCCGGGTGGACCTTGCCGTGCTGTACCGCTACGAACATAAGGCGTACCGCAGCATGTACGGTAATTCATTCGGCGAAAGCAGTGTGCCGGGAAATGAAAGCGGGATGTATATGGGGATACAGTGTAAGTGGGGGGCTAAGTGGCTGCTGGCGGCTTATGCGGATATGTTCCGGTCACCCTGGCTGAAATACCGCGTAAGCGCGCCGGCTGGTGGAACGGACGCACTGCTGTTCTTTCAGTGGATGCCGGACAAGAAATCTTTATTGAATATTACATACCGGTATGTGCAGTCGCCGGTGGACGTGAGAGAAGCGCCATTTCGCCAAAAGTTCGTTGATCATGAACGCAGGCACCACATCGGCGCGCGGGCGGGTTTGCCAGTGGACCAGCGGGTAACCTGGAACGGGAGAATGCAGGCTGCATTCAGTAAAGGAGGGGAGAGCTGGCTGCTGTATCAGCAGGTGCAGGCGCGATGGAATAAATGGAAATTGAGCGCAGGTTATGCATGGTTCGATACAGCAGCGTCAGACGGATTATACCTGGCCTCGTTGGGATTTCCCGGTGATCAATCCTTGTCCCGCTTTTCTGGAAAAGGGTATAACGCGCATGCACAGTTGCTGTACCAAGTATTTAAGGGGCTAACGGTTTGGTGCCGTTGGCAACAATCCTCCTACCCCGGCCTGGAACGCAATGGCACTGGTTTGGAAGAGATCCCGGGCAGCAGGAAAACAAGCCTGCAGCTGCAATTGCAGTTCAGTTGGTAAACCCCTTGAATCCGAGGGTGAAATTTTTTTCATGTTTTTTTCTGCTCGTATCTTACTGGTTTTCAGAAATTTGTGAAGTTATCTAGCAGGGGTTTTAACAAAAGTTTAACCCCGGGTGATGGTGAAGTAAAATAAATTACTAACTTACGCCTATCATCCAAAATCATTACAATCAACATCCAAGATCAGTAGTGGTTACTTACCGTTCATCCTAACAATGCTTAACTGAGTAGTAACAGAAGAAAAAAGGTCATCATCTAAATCGAAACTGAACTCTAAATCTAAATCCGAGACACATGAATGGGTAATCCATTTCATTAGCCAACGGCGTCAATTCACAAAACCAGACGGTAAAAACTGCCATTCTTTTACCTGCACATAATCCAAAACCCAGGACCTGAAATTGCGTTTAAAAAATTCAAAGATTTTTTAGATCGGGAGAGCTTTTGCACAAACCGGCCTTCATCTATAAAACCTGTCTTGATAACAAGTTAGTCCGTTAAAACAATATTCTACAACCAAGCTAAACTGCAATTATGACCTGAACCAATAGAATCATTATTCCGCCTATTTATTAACAAGTTTCTCATCCAAAATCTGAATCTTTTTTATGAAACAAGCTTTACTGTTCATCACCATGATGATGGTGAGCGTCAGCCTGGCATTTGCCCAGCAGCGCCAGGTGACGGGCAAGGTCGTGGGAGACGATGGTGCTCCCATAGCCTTTGCCACCGTCCAGATTAAAGGCACTACATCCGGAACCACTGCCGACCAGGAAGGTAACTTTTCCCTATCCGTATCCGGTACTAATGTCATCCTCATTGTCCGGAGCGTTGGTTACCTTGCTAAAGAAATCCCCTTAGGAAGCCTTACTTCCGTTTCCGTGTCTCTCGCACCAGATGCCAAAAGTCTTGAAGAAGTAGTAGTGACCGCTCTTGGCATGAACCGCCAGAAAAAATCACTCGGCTACTCTGTACAAGAAATCAAAGCAGATAAGATCACGCAAACCAAACAAGCGGACCTCAACACCGCCATCGCCGGTAAAGTAGCCGGGGTGCAGCTCCGCGGAGGTTCCGGCGCCAAGTTCGGCACTATGCAGATACGCCTGCGCGGTGTGAACAACCTCACCGGCGGCAACCCCATTTACGTAGTAGATGGTGTGATCACTCCCAACACGGCGATCAACCCGGATGATGTGGCTTCGCTCACTGTGCTGAAAGGCCCTGCCGCTACCGCACTCTACGGGCAACGTGCATCAGAAGGCGCAGTGGTGATCACCACCAAGAAAACATCCGGCGGTGGTATTGGTCTTACCGTAAACCATACCACTACCTTCGAAAATGTTTACGTACTGCCTGACTACCAGAACGAATATGGCGGCGGCAGCTCACAGGACTGGAGAACATTCACTTACCAGCCCGGGACGCACGATCCCGCTCTTGCCAAGCTGGACGGCGTCAAATATTACAACTATGAAGTGGACGAAAGCTGGGGCCCCCGCATGGACGGCACCATGCACGCTCCCTGGTATGCCTGGGATAAAACAGTCAATCCCTCCGATTTCGGTATCCAGAAACCCTTCGTAGCGCAGCCGGACAATGTGCGCGACTTCTTCAGGACCGGTATTGCCAACAACACCACAGTGTCTTTCGCGAAGAGCACTGATGTAATGACCAACCGCTTCTCCTTCACCAACCTGACGCGCACCGGCGTGATCCCGAACTCCAAGCAGCAGAAGAACTGGCTCAGCTATTACGGTAGCCTGAACATGACTGAAAGGCTGACGTTGAGCACCAACATCAATTATGTAAACGAATATCTTTTCAACGTTCCCCGCGAAGGTTACGGTACCCAAACAACCGGTTCTTTCAACCAATGGTTCCACCGCAACCTGGAGATCGACAAACTGAAAGAATACTACAAACGCCCGGACGGCAGCTTCCGCAGCTGGAATATTACCAGCCCGACGAATGTTGCGCCGAAATATTGGGATAACCCATATACCGAAGCGAACGAGAATATCCGCCATAACTACATACAGACCGTATACGGCCAGGTAACATTGAACTACAATTTCATGAACGGTTTCAAAGCCGGTGTGATTGCCCGTGGTACATTTGAAAACCTTAACGGCGACAACCGCGTTGCCTCTTATACGATCGATCCGCCTTCTTTCTCAACTGAAGAAGACAAACGCACGGAAGTTTCCTACCTCGCCAACATCGAGTACGAAAAGACCATTAAAGATTTCTCTGTGCGCGCAGGCGCCTGGGGCGAGCTGAACACCCGTACACGCTATCGCGTAACATCGGCTACGGCAGGTGGTTTCATTCTGCCCGATGTGTATAATGTGAGCAACTCCCTCAATGAAAAAGTAACCACCAACCTGATCCAGGAGCGTAAGGTGAACTCGCTGTTCGGTTACGCCGGCGTTGGTTTCAGGGACATGTTATTCCTTGATGCAACGGTTCGTAACGACATTTCCTCCACCCTGCCTTCCTTCAACAACTCATACGTGTACGGAAGCTTAAGCACTTCTTTTGTATTCACAGAAGTGCTCAATACCCGCGACTGGCTGAGCTTCGGTAAAGTGCGTGCATCTGTTGCACGCCTTGGTACGGATACAGATCCCTACAATACGCAGGAAACATTTGCGCTGGGAACCAATTTCCCGAAATCAGGCAGTGTTACCTACTCCCGCATGAGCGTGCCGGATACAAGGCCCAACGACAGTCTCCGCCCCGCATTATCTACCAGCTACGAGATCGGTACAGAACTCCAGTTTGCCAACAACCGCGCAAGGCTGGACGTGAACTACTTCTACCGTAAGAATGTGGACCAGATCGTGGATGTGACCGTTCCGAGCTCCTCCGGCTATTCCGCCCGCAGGATCAACTCTGGCGAAATGATCAACAGAGGATGGGAATTCACTATCGGCGCCACTCCGCTGAAGATGCAGGATTTCAGCTGGGATATCGATGTGAACTTTGCTTTCATGAGAAATAAGGTGGTATCCATCGCACCGGATGTGGAAAACCTGCAGGTTGCACTTGACGGCTCTGCGCTTTCATTCGGCTTCGTAGGCTCTCCCCGTGCTTCCCTCAACGCCAAAAAAGGTTCGTCTTATGGCCTTATCATGGGCGGTGGCTTCCAGAGAGATGAAGCAACCGGTAAAATGCTGGTGGACGATGACGGCTACCCCTTGCTGAACAACAGCGTGGAACTGGGGTATGTAACACCGGACTGGACCGGCGGCGTTGCTTCCGGCTTCTACTACAAGAACTTCTCCCTCAACTTCTCCCTGGATTTCCAGAAAGGCGGCAAGTTTGTTTCAATTTCCAAAATGTTCATGTCCGGTTCCGGCCTTTCTGCTGAAACTGCCGGCCTGAACGATAAAGGCAATCCCAAACGCAATTCCGTGGATAACGGCGGAGGTGTTAAGCTGGATGCCATCAATGCTAATTCAGGCAAACCGAACGAAGTATATGCAGATACAAAAGAACTGTATCAGTCCTATCTGTTCTCCCTCTGGGAAAACTGGACATACGACGCCTCTTACGTGAAACTGCGTGAACTGGCCCTGGGATATTCTTTCCCTACACGTATGCTGACGAATACGCCTTTCAAGGGCATCAACGTGGCTGTGATCGGTCAGAACCTCTGGCTGATCCACAGCGCAACCAAAGGTATTGATCCGTCAGAGCTGGAATCTTCCTGGATCGAGGGCGGGCAGCTGCCTGGTACACGTTCCATCGGCTTTAACGTAAAAGTTACTTTCTAACATCAAAACCGTAGAAGATATGAAACTCATCAGGTTAAAACATATAACGGCTGCGGTGATGCTGGGGATTACGCTGGCAGGCACCGTATCCTGTAACAAGGATTTCGGGGACCTCAACGTGAACCCCAACCAGGCCAGCCAGCCCAGCACCAAATTCCTGTTCGGCAGCGCGGTGATCGGGATCGGCGGTATTAACAACGCTGCAGGCGGCGTGCTGTATGTGCAGCATCTTGCCGAATATGTATACAACAACGAATCCCGCTATTTTAACCGGGAATACAGCTACAACGGTATCTATTCCGGCCCGCTGATGGACCTTGCCAGGATCATCGAGATGAATACCAATCCGGCAACGAAAGACACCAAAGCTGTGCTCGATAACAGCCCCAATGCCAACCAGATCGGCCATGCCCGTATTCTGCGCGGTTTTCTGATGCTGACCATGACGGACCGCTGGGGTGATATTCCTTACTTCGAAGCGCTTAAAGGTGCCGCCAATACGAAACCTACATTCACGCCGCAGCGCGAGATTTACCTCGACCTGCTGAAAGAATTCAAGGAAGCTTCCGCGCAGATCACTGTGGCGATGCCCAATGATCCGCTGTTCGACGGTAATTTTGGAAAATGGAAACGTTGGGCCAACACGCTGCGTGCCATCGCCGCGCTGCGTCTTTCCGGTACAGCCGAAGCGGCCGCCGGCCGCACGGCTTTCACTGAAGCAGTAGCCGCAGGCCTTATTGGAGCGAGCACCGATGACGCCGCTTTCCCTTACCAGGCCGTTCAGGCATTCGAAAGCCCCTGGTACACTAATTACCGCAGCCGTTACGATTATGGGGTGAGCAGCACCATGATTGATAAACTGAAGCTGCTGGCCGACCCGCGCCTTTCCATCTATGCACGTTCTCCCGCAAATGCTGCCGGAACCTATACAGGCGTGCCTTACGGCATCAACGAGCAGTATAGCACCGGCGATTACAGCCTGATAGGCACCACGCCTGCCGCGCAGAATTTCCCGGCATTGCTTACCACCTACGCCCAAACCTGCTTTATGATGGCAGAAGCTGCCCTGATCGGGTGGATCCCGGGCGGCGACGCGGAAATGATCACCTGGTACAACAGGGGCATTACCGTTTCCCTTCAGAAATGGCACGGCCTGGCTGCGAAAACTATTTCTGACGCAGACATCCTGGCTTACAGCACCGGCCTCAACGTAGTGCTCACGCCCGTTCAGACGGCTGCAGTGAAACTGGAACGCATCCAGACCCAGAAATGGCTGAATTTCTACCTTGGCAACGGTTATGAAGCCTGGGCGGAATGGCGCAGAACGGGCTATCCTATGCTGGCTCCCGCTCCTGACGCTGTGAACGTGGGCGGACAGATACCCCGCAGGCAGTGTTACATCGGTACGGAACGCGACCTGAACAAGGCGAACTATGAAGCCGCATTGTCAAGGCAGGGGCCCGACGAACTATCTACCCCCGTATGGTGGGACAAATAATTATCTGTGGACAACCCGTGTTATAATTCCGGATCCAAGGCTCCGTCAAAAGGGCCGGAAAATCCGGAATTATCCCAAAACTGGCCATAATAAAAAAAAGAGGTGCTGGAAATGGCACCTCTTTTTTTATTTTTGTATCTCGTTAAACCACATATAATGGAAAATCAAAATGAGCAGCAGCAGCTGAATATTGAGCTGAGCGAGGAAATTGCCGACGGAACATATGCTAATCTGGCCAGTATCACGCACTCCCCGTCCGAGTTTGTGGTTGATTTTATCAATGTGATGCCCGGTTTGCCCAAGGCAAGGGTCAAATCACGCATTATACTCACTCCCCAGCATGCCAAACGCCTGATGAAAGCGCTGGTGGACAACATTAAAAA
>CBFHAF010000198.1:0-7626 GCA_965653435.1 uncultured Chitinophaga sp. | reverse complement strand
TCCTTCCAACCTCATTGATAATATCGTGATCAACAAAACCGCATCGCCCGAAATGCCCGGTGAATTCGCCGGCGGCCTGGTGCAGGTTTACACGAAAGATATTCCCACCGAGAACTATTTCGGCATCAGCATCGGTTATGGTTATAACTCGCAAAGCACCTTCAAGGATACGAAAGGTATGGAGCGCGGCAAAAACGACTGGCTGGGCTTCGACGACGGCCTGCGCAAGCTTCCCTCTTCTTTCCCGTCTTCCCGCGGCAGGTACGCCAGCATGCCGCTGGACAGGCAGCTGAGCATTACCAGGGATTTCAAGAATTCCTTTGGCACCGAAGATTTCGGGGCCGCCCTGCCTTCACAGAGCTACCAGCTTACCTGGGGCAACCGCATCCGCCTGAAAAAAGACGGTTCATTCGGCAGCATTATCAGCCTTACCTATCGTAATGCTGAAAATATCCAGCCCGGCAGCCGGTACGACTACGACTTTACCAAAGCCGCCAGCTACAATTTCTCCGACGACATTTATAAATACAATACCAGCATCGGCGCTATTGCCAACTTCACTTATGTGAAAGGCAACAACAAGATATCCTTCAAGAATATCTTTAACCGCATACTGGACAACAATTTCACCGATCGCGCCGGTGTAAACTACGATAACAACAACGACCTGCTGGTAACCAGCCAGGAGCTGGTAATTAAAACCCTGCTGAATTCCCAGCTGGAAGGCAGCCACAAGCTGAACAAAAAAGACTGGAAACTGGACTGGAACCTCAACTATTCACTGATAGACCGTAACCAGCCGGATATGAAGATATTGTCCTACGGTAAAGGCCTCGGCAGCGCACAACCTTACGAAGCCCAGGTGCCCTTTGGCTCCGCTTCCAGGCAGGCTTCACGGTTTTATTCCCTGCTTACGGAAGACAACATCGGCGGTACCGCTTCTTTGACGATCCCTTTCAGCATTTCAGATGTAAAGCAGAATGTGAAGATAGGCGGCCAGAAGCTTTTCCGCCAGCGAGACTTCAAAGCCAGGGTATTGGGTTACATCTGGTCTAACTACGCAGGTTACAACGAATCCCTGAAATACCTTTCCCCGGACAAGATATTTGCTGACGAAAATATTGTGGACAATGGTTTCGTGATGAACGAGATCACCAACAACTCCGATAAATACTCCGCTGAATCAGACCTGATGGCTGGTTATGTGCAGTTCGACAACAAGATCGGCGACAAATGGAGGATCGTTTGGGGCGGCAGGGGCGAATCTTATTACCAGTATATCAAAACGGCGGATGGAACCGGCAAAACCATTAAGAAGGATATCACCTATTTCGATTTCCTGCCTTCCGCGAACATCTCCTACGCATTGAACGAAAGGTCTAACCTGCGTTTGTCAGGTTCCAGGACGGTGAGCCGCCCGGAGCTGCGCGAGCTGAGCAATTTCACCTACTACGACTTCATAACCTACAGCATGGTGCAGGGTAACACTGAACTGAAACGTGCCAATATCACGAATATCGATTTCCGTTATGAGCTTTATCCCGGCGTGGGAGAAGCCATTACCGGCTCCGTGTTCTATAAGCAATTCAAAGATGCGATCGAGCAGTACGTGGATCCGGGATCGACCCCGAACAGGCGCCTGCTGCTGTTCAGGAACGCTCCTTCTGCTTCCGCCATCGGCTTTGAGCTGGAAGCAAGAAAGAAACTCGACTTTATCAGCTCCGAGCCTTTCTTTGACCACATGACCGCGTTCACCAACTTCTCATACATCCATTCTACGGTAGACCTGCAGGGATACACATCAGACGGAAACGCCCGAGCCCTCCAGGGCCAGAGCCCTTACCTCGTAAACGCGGGATTGCAATATGCCGCTGACGATAACGACCTGGTGATCGGCGTACTGTACAACAGGATCGGCCCCCGCATTTACCTCGTAGGTTTCCAGGACTACCCGGATATTTATGAGAACGGCCGCAATATCCTGGATTTCCAGATCGCAAAAAGAGTGATCAAGAAAAAAGGAGAGCTGCGCCTGAATGTAAGCGACATCCTGAACAACGAGGCTATCTTCTACCAGAACCCGGTTGGCGCAGACAAGAAAAGTTATAAGAAGAACAGCGACGACCAGGTGATCAGCACATTCAAATACGGCACCAATGTGTCGCTGACATTCTCATATCAATTCGGATTAGGAAAAAAGAAATAACAACGGCAGGCGCCTTAATAATTTGGTAACACTTTGTTAAAGTACCTGTAACATTCAACCAACACCTTTGCGGAGCATATTCACCGAAAATTAAAAACTGAGTACTAATGAAACTTGCAAAATTTCTTGCCTTTACATTTGGCGCAGCTGTCTTATTGTCTGCCTGCCGCAACAACGACACGGATGGAGACGACGACCTGGATCCGATCCTGCCTGAAACACTTGTAGGCGATGTGACTACCAATAAAACACTGACCAATGACAGGGTATGGATTTTAAAAGGCCAGGTGAAAGTAAAAAATGGCGCTACCCTTTCTATTCAGGAAGGTACTGTGATCAAGAGCGACGTTACCGAAAAGGGTTCCCTGATCATTACGCGCGGTTGCAAGCTGATGGCAGTAGGTACTGCGGATAAACCCATCGTATTTACTTCCGGTAAACCCGCCGGCGCCCGCGGCCCTGGCGATTGGGGCGGTATCGTGCTGCTGGGCAACGCACCGACCAATAAAACCAATCCCCAGATCGAAGGCGGTATCAGCGAACAATACGGCGGTACCGACGCAGCAGATAATTCAGGCACGCTGAAATATGTGCGTATCGAATACGCTGGTATTGCGGCTTTCCAGAACTCTGAGATCAACTCGCTCACACTCGGCGGTGTAGGCAGCGGAACGGTTATCGACTACGTAATGACCGCTTATGCCAACGACGATGCTTTCGAATTCTTCGGAGGTACGGTAAACCCCCGCCACCTGGTAGCTTATGCCACTGCTGACGACGATTTCGACTTTGATTTCGGATACACCGGTACTGTTCAATACGCTGTATCATTGCGTGATCCGAAGTTCGTAGACCCGGGAGATGCTGGTAACGGCATCGAGTGCGACAACGACGGCCAGTCTACCAACCAGACGCCGTTTACCCGTCCCGTAATTTCAAACATGACCATCGTAGGGCCTAACGGCGCTGCCGGTACTGCCAGCAACCACAACTATGGCAACCGTTGGAGAAGAGCTACCAACATGGTATTCCTGAACTCTATCATCCTGGGTTCCCAGAAAGGCGGTGCAGCGTTTGAATCAAAGCCGACTTACGATTTCTTCCTGGCTAACGCGGCTACCAACTACAACAACAATATCATCTATACAGTAGCTACCGCTAAAGTAGCCTGGACGGATTCTTCCACCGCACGCCTCTACACAACCGGATACCCTACCCCGATGACTTCAGCTCAAAGGGATGCTATGATCGCGGAGGCTTCTGCTCCGCTGCTGGCTAAGTTGACGGAAGTGGGCAACACTGTTGCTGCCTCGGCTGACGCAGTAGGTTTGACCGATCCTTTCAACCTGAGCAACCCGAACTTCCTGCCCAAAACAGGTTCTCCTGCACTGAGCGGTACATTCAAATCCTTTGCCGGCATCGAAAATGTTGCATATCGCGGCGCTTTCGGTTCTACGAACTGGCTGACCACCTGGACCAACTTCGACCCCCAGAACAAAGTTTACTAGTCATTTCATCTGTCGATCATAATTAACGCGGCGCCCGGACGAAAGTCCGGGCGTTTTTGTTTGAAGGCGGCATTTCCTATTTTTGCGCCGTATGGCAAACATGAAGACTACCGCCCGGAAGGTAATATTGATTGGAATTTTAATGTTTAGTTCCTTTGTGTCCAAGGCACAGTTCCTGATGGACATGATAGACACGACCACCAGCCTGGGGAAGGGGATGATCTCCATGTATATGCGTTACGATGCCCTGCGGATCAGCGGCTACATGCAGCCGCAGTTCCAGTATGCCTCGGGCAAGGGAATAGACAGCTATTCCGGCGGCAACTTCGCAGGCAGGAGCAACAACCGCTTCATGCTCCGCCGCGGCCGCGTGCGTTTCGATTATGCCCACTACAACAAAAGGAACCTGCCCACCGTACAGTTCGTTTTCCAGTTCGACGGTACCGAGCGCGGCGTGAACATCCGCGACTTCTGGGGCCGTATATTTGACGGCCGCTGGGATATTGCGGCGCTTACCATGGGCATGTTCGCCCGGCCTTTCGGCTACGAGGTGAACCTTTCCTCCGGCGACCGCGAAGCGCCCGAGCGTGGCAGGATGTCGCAGATCCTCATGAAAAGCGAACGCGATATGGGCGGCATGCTTACTTTCGAGCCGAGAGATAAAACGCACCCGTTGTATTCGCTGAAAATAGATGTCGGCCTGTTTAACGGCCAGGGCCTCTCCGGCCCCGCGGACTTCGACAGCCACAAAGACCTCATCGCACGGGTAGCCATGAAGCCCACACGCGTGAACCGCCAGGGCTGGCTGCTGTCTGCCGGGGCCAGCGTGCTGTACGGCGGCATGGAGCAGTTCACAAAAGAAATTTACGACATGGGCACCGCTACCAACGGGCACCCTGATTTTAAGGTAGACTCCGCGGTGACCAATATCGGGAAAATAGCTCCCCGCCACTATTACGGCGCGGACGCCCAGCTGGTGATCCCCAACCAGGAAGGCGCTACCCAGCTGAGGGCGGAATATATCCGGGGGGTGCAAACCGCCACGTTTGCAGACAGTGAGACACCCGGCGTTATACCCGTGAGCCCGGCAGGTTTTGCGCCGCTTTACATCCGCAACTTCGACGGGGCATATTTCACCTTCCTGCAGCACCTGGGCAGCAAAAAACACCAGCTGGTGCTGAAATACGACTGGTACGATCCCAATACGGACGTGAAAGGCCGCCAGATTGCCGAAACCCTTGCCACACACCTTTCCACCACCGATATCCGTTACGATACCTTCGGCTTCGGATATGTGTATTACCTCAATGAAAATATGAAAGCAACGTTCTGGTTCGACCGTGTGTGGAATGAATCCACAGGCATAGAAGGATTTGAAGATGATATTGCGGACAACGTGTTCACCGCAAGGCTGCAGTATCGTTTTTAAACCCTACGGCTCGCGGAAAAAATTAACGCCGTTGACCAGGAAATGGCGGTAAGCATGGCAGGCAAGGATATTTTATGTCAGAATTTTTAGAGTTTGAAATTTTGATACCGGCCGAATTCGCGGATATCGATATAACCGCCTGCAACGAACTTCACCTGCAGCGTACGGGTGCCGCCGTCTGCAGCTTTCAGCAGCATTACGCATGAATCGGGCTTGCTCGTGAGAGAAACACTGTATTCGCCGCTTTCACCTGCCGGTACCATATCACCGGTGAAGGAATAGCTCATATCCTTGTTAAAAAGGAAAGTGTGCAGCACATAACCTGGTATGGTCTGGATCAGGGAGCCATCCTGCTTCCAGGTGCCGTAAATGCGGGGCTCAGGGCTGAGGTCGTCGGTCTTCTTATCCTTTTTGCATCCGGCGGCAAAAAGGCCGGCGATCAGTAATAACAGGTAAGCATGTTTCATACGGGTGATTTGATAGGGGATAAAGTTTTCAATCACCTGTAAAACGGAGGGTAATTTTGAAAGGTTACAAATCCAATGTTAAGTTTTGGGATCAGTTGTCCCTGCCCAGTTCCAGGGTAAAGCCAAAAGTGGAGCCCACTTCTATTTTGCTGCGCACGTTGATGGTCTGGTCATGCGCTTCCACGATATGTTTTACGATGGCAAGGCCCAGCCCGGTGCCGCCGATGTCCCTGCTGCGCGCACGGTCTGTACGGTAGAAGCGCTCAAACACACGCGGGAGGTGCTCTTCAGCCATGCCGATGCCGGTATCGGAAATCTCCACCAGCACGCGTTTGCCATCCATGTTGTAGATGCTGGCGATGGTCTGCCCGTCCTGCTTGCCGTATTTAACGGAATTTTCGATAAGGTTGATCAGCACCTGGCGGATCTTCTCCTTGTCTGCATACACGTGCACAGGAGCTTCGCAGCCCTTTTTGATGCTGAATTTTATTTCCTTTTGTTTGGCCTTGATGCTGAGCGTGTCGAATACATCCTTCACGAGGTCCTGTATCACGAAGAGCTCTTTGTTGATGGTCATTTCCCCGCTTTCAAGCTTGGATATCTCGTCCAGGTCGTCTATCAGCCGGCAAAGGCGGTCGATGTTCTTGGTGGCGTTCTTGAGGAACATCTTATTGACGGTAGGGTCTTCTATGGCGCCGTCCAGCAGTGTATGGATATAACCCTGCACGGCGAAGATGGGCGTTTTCAGCTCATGCGAAAGGTTCAGCAGGAATTCTTTACGGAATGCCTCGTTGCGGCGCAGGTTGTCCAGCTCTTCCTTTTTCTGCGAAGCCCATTTTTCCACGTCCTCGCTCACTTCGTCGATCGTTTTGAGGGGAAGGATGTTTTTATTGAAGAAGTCTTCGCGTTTGGAAGCTTTCGTCTGGTAAATGAACTTGTAAATGAGCTTGATCTTGCGGTAGATGAAGTTCTGCAGGGTATAGAGGTACAGGTAATACGCCACCAGGAAGGTGAGGCCTAGTGCGATGAGGGTTTCCTTCAGGGTGGCGCCTATGAGAAGGCAGCCCGTGGCCATGATGGCGGAAAGCACCAGCGCTGTAAAGCCCGCCAGCTTCTGCGGCGAAAGGTTTTTTGCTTTGAACATACTCCAGAGTGAGTAATTTTTGTAATAAAGGGAAATTAAGCCAATTTTTTTACTTGCCATAATTCACGAAGCCAGGTTCACGCACAGGGCATGCTGCAGGGAGAGGAATACAGAATATTACGGGGAGCGGGTTACAGTTCGAATTTATAGCCTACGCCTTTTACGGTGGTGATCAGGTCTACACCCAGTTTCTGGCGGATCTTGCGGATGTGCACGTCGATGGTACGGTCGCCCACGATCACTTCAGTGCCCCAAACCTGGTTGAGGATCTCGTTGCGGAGGAATACACGGCCCGGTTTGGATGCCAGTAGCTGGAGGAGCTCAAATTCTTTTTTCGCGAGGATGATCTCCACGCCTTTATAGGTAACAGTGAATTTTTCGCGGTCTATCACCAGGTCGCCCAGGTGCATCTGCTGCTCTTCCACTTTGTTGAGCCTGCGGAACAGTGCGTTGATGCGGCTTACGAGCAATTTAGGCTTGATGGGCTTTGCAATGTAATCGTCAGCCCCCATGTTCAACCCTTCTATCTCGCTCTTCTCATCGTTCAGCGCCGTAAGGAACAGCACCATGGTTTCCTTGAATTCAGGCAGCTTCCGGATCTCGCGGCAGGTATCGATGCCGTTCTTGTTAGGCATCATGATATCCAGCATAATGAGGTCGGGGCGGAATATCTTGGCTTTCTGGATCGCTTCTATCCCGTCTTTGGCCGTCACGGTCTCGTATCCGGCGCTCTTCAGGTTATAGCTGATGATCTCGAGAATATCGGTTTCATCGTCCACTACCAGGATTTTTCCAACTGCAACTGAAGGTTCCATCAACATAATTTGGTTTTTAAGACGGCACAAAATTAATCAGCATAATTCCCATTCATG
>CBFHAF010000197.1:0-7626 GCA_965653435.1 uncultured Chitinophaga sp. | reverse complement strand
GTTCTACGATTGAATTTAAACCTTTATACATTAAATACGGGCTTGCAAATATCTTACTTTTAAGGCGGGAAGCAAAAAATTCCAAATTACCCCCTGTTAAAAGCACGTTAAAGTTCCTGTACCTGGCGGCATACGCGGCTATCATGCCGTCCACTTCAGCCAGGGCGCCCTGTTGCACGCCGCTGAGTATGCTCTGGCGGGTGTTGTAGCCGATAAAGGAATACTGGGTGCTGGCTTTCACCAGCGGCAGCTTGTCTGTGAACTCATGCAGGGCCCTGAAGCGCATGTCTATCCCGGGGCTGATGCCCCCGCCCAGGAACAGGCCTGTTTTATGCACGAAATTGTAGGTAATGGCGCTGCCTGTGCCGATAATGAGGCTGTGCCTGCCCGGGAACATGGCCCAGGCGCCCGATGCCAGCGCCATCCTGTCTACCCCGAGGGTTTCCGGTTTATCATACGCCAGCGTAACGGGCAGCGGGGTGGTGTGCTGCAGCCTGATGAAAGGGCCGTGCGCTTCCAGCAAGGCTTCGAGTGCGGGCGGATGGTCTACCACCGAAGAAAGGATGGAGGCGGCGGGAGCATATTGCGCCAGCGCTGCCTTCACTTCGCTTACCAGGCCTGATTCGGAAAAAAATAATTCCTGCTGCAACTCCCCGTTCTGCATAATGCCGCATTTCAGGCGGGAATTGCCCAGGTCCATACAAAAAATTGAACCGGTCATGGCGCCAAGTTAAAAATTATCCACGGATAAATTTTTGAAGTGCCCGTTGAGCTTCACGCGGTCTTTGAGGCGTTCCATTTCGTTCATCACGGGTATCACCTTCAGCAGGTGGCGTTTGAGGTATTCCAGGCGTTGTAATTCCTGGAAAAGATGGAGCATTTCATATTCTTCCTGGAGGGAAAGGCCGGCATGATGGGCCAGGTCGTAGGAGCGCAGCACATCGTCCGCCTGCGGAAAACTTTTGCTGACCTGCAGTATCTGGTGCAGCTCGCGGACCGCTTCCAGCACCTGCTTCTGCAGCTTGATATTTGTCTGGTCGTGATTATCCGGATAGGTCACGATAGCGCCGGCATAGAGCTTTTCCGGTACTTCGCGGATGATTTCGAGGATGCGGAACACTTTCAGCCCTTTCGTCCGGATGTCCAGCTCGCCGGTCTCGTACACTTTTTCCACGCGGGAGATCTCGACGAGGGTGCCGTATTCATTTACTTTTTTATCGATCACCGCCGGTATGCCGAAAGGTTTGTTGTCCCGGATGCATTCGCTCACCAGTTGTTTGTACCGGGGCTCGAAGATGTGGAGATTTAGATGTTCGCCCGGGTACACGACAATGCCTAAAGGAAAAATCGGGATGAAATTCGTCATAGTGCTAAAATACGTTTTTTGGAAAAAAAATCCCGCTGCTGTTGGCGTGCGGGAGGGGCTAAATTATTTTGTAGTTCCGGTAATCCCAGAGCCTTACGCCGAAGCGTTTTTCCACCCAGTAGAGCAGCCTGCGCTTGATGTTCTTGAACTGTTTACGGCTGATGTCGTGCTCGAACTGCCAGTTCTTGCGGTTGATGCGGTCCTGCATCACCATGGGATGATTGCCGGTAAAACGTTCCAGGGAATCCACTTCCGAATAGTCGAACACTTCAGTGGAAGAGATGCGGGTCATGAGATGCTGGTTATTGCCATGGTACAGGGAAGTGGAGTTGATCCATTTGCGGGCCTGCTCTTCGGGGTTCTTCACCCAGCCGTAATGATACATGCAGGCATCCACGGGTTTTACGCGCAGCTTGCGGTTGTTCAGCCGGAAGCCCTGTGCGTCGCGGTAGGAGCGGATGCCGGGGTTATAGCGCACTACTCTTATCTCATGATTGTACCAGATTCGGGAATCGCCTACATAATCGTAGCTACCGTAAAAATGGTGATACCTGAACAGCAGCCCTTCCACCCCGGCATCGCCGGCATAACGTTCCATGGCGGCGCGGATGGCAGGGATATCGCGTTCATGCACCACCTCGTCTGCCTGTATGTAAAAAGCCCAGGTTGTATCGTGGCTGATATGCTGCAGCGCCTTATCTGTTTCTATGGCCAGCACGCGCCCTCCGGCCCTGATGCTGTCGTCCCACTCGGAATGAAAGATCCGGATCTTGGGGGAACCGATGGATTGGATCAGTTCAAGCGTACCATCGTTGCAGTTACCTACGCTTACGACCACCTCGTCGCACAGCGGAAGAATGGAACGTATTGCTTCCGTTACGGGATAATCGAACCTGACTGCATTTCGAACAAAAGTAAATCCGGTAACTTTCATGAACAGATAATAAGGTGCTGCAAAGATGTGAAAAATCATCGATACATTTGCCCTATGTCTGCGCCGCTACTAGAACGCCTGCTGAAAGGCGATACCAGGGCCCTGGCACGCTGCATCTCTCTGGTGGAGAACGAGGCGCCGGGTTATGAGCAGTTGCTGGAATCGCTGCCTGCAAACGGCCACACGCGCGTGACCGGCATCACCGGCCCTCCCGGCGCCGGCAAAAGCACCCTCGTGAATGCGCTCATTACGGAATTGTTAAACCGCGACCAGCGGATCGCCATCATTGCCGTAGACCCTTCATCCCCTTTCAATTTCGGCGCTTTGCTGGGCGACCGCATCCGCATGAGCGAACATTTTTCAGATCCCCGCGTATTCATCCGCTCCATGGCCAGCCGCGGCGCCCTTGGCGGCCTCAGCCCCAAGATCATGGAAGTGAGCGACCTCATCAAAGCAGCCGGGTTCGACTACCTGTTCATCGAAACCGTGGGCGTTGGCCAGAGTGAAGTGGAGATCGCAGGCATCGCGGATACCACTGTAGTGGTGGTGGTGCCTGAAGCCGGCGATGAGATACAGACCATGAAAGCAGGCCTGATGGAAATAGCCGATATCTTCGCGGTGAACAAGGCGGACCGGCCGAAAGCAGATGAATTTGTGCGGAACCTGCGGCTGCTGGCCCATTCCAAACGCAGCGGCAACTGGGAAACACCTGTGCTCAAAACCGTCGCCATCAAACAGGAAGGCATCAGCGAGCTGATCGCAGCACTGGATGCGCACCGCGACCAGGTGCAGGGCAACCAGCATCGTAAAGCGCTCCTGCTGGCGGAGAAAGCTTACCAGCTCATCCAGCACCGGCGCATGCAGCAGCTGAACAAACAGGCGCTGTTCGCCGATGTGCAGCGGCAGATGAACGATCCCCAGTTCAACCTCTACCGCATCGTTCAGCAGTATAGCTGACAAATGCGTATCTTTGCCCCGGTCAAAACAAAAAGCCGCGGGAATGGTTACTACTACAAGAGTATTCCGTCTGTTCTTCACTTACGCCGTGTTCAATTACGGCGGCTGATCCCGTGCGCGCAACCCTCGTACATTTTATTGCATCATATTTTCTTTTCTAAACTGAACAAATCATTCTGTTATGGCCTGGTTATTTTTAGTATTGGGCGGTCTTTTCGAGATCGGGTTCACCATTTCGCTGAAGTATTCGGAAAATTTTTCAAAGCTCTGGCCATCCCTAAGCTTCGTGGTATGCATTTCGCTGAGCTTCTTCCTGCTGAATAAAGCGATCAACCACGGGCTGCCGATCGGTACCGCCTACGCGGTGTGGACGGGCATCGGCGCGGCAGGTACTGCGATTGCGGGCATCCTTTTCTTCAAGGAACCGGCCGCCGCCTGGCGCATTTTTTTCCTGGTGATGCTGATCGGTTCCATCATCGGTTTGAAATTTGTTTCCGAAGGGCATTAAGAGACGTAAACAGGCCCGGAACATATTCGCCCGGGCCTGTTACTTATATTTTTGAAAAAAGGCGTTCCTAAGCCTTGTATGCGATGATATTTTCAGTCTGCCCCACCTTCGGCATTTCTTCCTTCGTGTTCACCGGCCTAGTTACCATCGGCTTGTCCGTTTCCAGCAGGCCTGCGTTCAGCAGGGTGTAACCGTGCTTCTTCAGCAGGCCGAAGATGTCGTTGCGCATGCTCACCGGTATCTCCAGGAATATCTCCGCGATGATCACCGGGTGATATTTTTCCAGGATGCTTTCCAGCGTGGTGAGCACGAAATAATCCAGCCCTTCCGTGTCTATCTTGATCAGGGAGAGTTTCGGCAGCCAGTCCCGGTACTCCTGCTCCAGGAAATTACCGAGGTGCTTCCCTTTGATGGGCTCCTTCAACTTGTATTTACCGTGGCGGTTGTCGTTCAGGTCGGTAATGAGGCCGCCGTTGCTCATGGAAGCTTCAGAAGAGGCGTAGTAGAAATTCATATCCTTGTCTGCCGCGGCAAACTGCAGGGGTATGATGTTCGCCTTGCCTTTATTGAGCTTTGCATTTTCCTGCAGTACGCTGAACACGTGGGGATTAGGGTCGAGCGCGAGCACTTTGCCGGAGCCGCCTGCAGCGATGGCCATGGCCACGGTGAGGTCGCCGATGTTCGCCCCGATGTCTATCGCCATGGACCCTTCAGGGATGTATTTGCGGAAAAAGTCCACTTCATGCTGCGTGATCACTTTGGGTTTCAGCAGCGGGTTCAGCCAGTTGGCAAACTCGATCTTTTCGTTGTTGGCCAGCTGGAAAGTATCGATCCTGGTGCCGTATTGCTGAAACACGCGCCGCGCTTTCTTCCGCGCGAATGACGCTTTAAAATAGGATAAGATGGACATAAGAAACTGGTTATTGTGCGCCAATATACTTCCATTTCGCAGAAATTCTTATAACCGCCGGAGGAAAACGGCGGAGAGGCCGTAAGACGCCAGCGTGGCCAGCAATACGGGAACGGCTGCAACGGGCTGGAAAGAAATTTCGAGGGCAAATACCATCGCCATCAGCGGCAGCCGGGTAACGCCCCCCAGCAATGCCGCCACGCCCACTATTGCAGCCATGCGCGGATCCAGCGGAGTATCGCTGAAAATGGACTGCAGCCATAAAGCCGTGAGCAGCCCGTTTGCTCCGCCCGCCACCATCAGCGGGGTTATGATACCTCCTGGAATACGCGCGCCTGCCGCGGCTATAACCGTGATCAGCTTATACAAGCCAACATTCATCAGCAGCAACAGCGTTACATCTTTCATGAGCAGCACCTGCTGCGCAACCCCGATGCCCGGCCCGAACAGCACCGGTTTCAACCACACCATCAAGCCGACAACTGCTGCGGCAGCAATGGAAAGATAATTGCCGCTTACCGCATTCAGGCCTTGTACTGCACGTATTATTATTGCCGACGTGATGCCCAGCAGCAAACCGAGTAAAGTATACACACCTGTAGCTTCCATGCCTGGCCATTGCAACGGGCTGTATGCCGGCAGGCCGAACCATGCGTAATGCAGCGCTGCACCGGTCAGGGCGGCTGCCATCACATAACCTGTCCTTCTCCGCGTGATCACAAAGTATATCAATACAACTGCTGCCAGCGGCGTGCCGAACCAGGCTGAAATGCCCGCTGCCAGGGCGCTTACCGTCATTACATCTTTTTCAGCTCCGGAGAAACTGCGGGGAGGTTGCAGCAGGACGGCAATTTTCAGCACGGCCCCTTCCGGGCCCAAGGGCATGCCGGTGATGCTGTAAACCAGCTGTGCAGCGAGTTTCGCCGGGGGGCCTTTCTTCCAAAGCTGTAATGCGGCGAAGGCGCCTGCGAGCACAATCACCAGCAACAAAATACCCGGAACAATATTTGTTGCAAATTCTCCCAGCAACAGAAATCCCTGTAAAAGCACAATTGCCGCAATGCCAATGACCACCGACCGGAGTATTACGAAGCACCAAAGCGCCCAAACTCGTTTGAGCGGCTGATGGATATGTGCCGGGAAAGGCAGGTGATCTGCTACCGGCAAACCTTCACGATGCGCAAAAAAAGCGGGCAGTTTCAAGAGGATGGTGTTTAGATTTTTATCCGTTAACGTGATAAATATAGCAAATAAAAAATATGCCAACCGGATTGTGTAAAAGGCTTAAGACAAACAGAAGAAAATTCGCTGAAATGCCTGTACAAAAACAATTTTGCAGGTGCTGACCCGTTTGCAGTAAACACCATGAATGTGCTATGCACACCCGTTAAAAGTTTTGTACATTCGGCCCTTCCCGTGAAGACCTGTATTCTGATAAGAACAAAAAGGTAACGAAACCATACTAAAACGATACAGTACTAAAAAAATGGCAAAGGAATCCACCTTTAATCCTGAGCATCAGGCCACCCACATATCCAGTAAAGTGGTGGCGGCGCTGGAAAGGCTGTCTGAAGCGTTCCGCGTGTTGCTCTGGCAGGAAGCCAAACAATACGGGATCAGTCCTATCCAGGTACAGATACTTACCTACCTCTTGCATTATCCGGAAAAACTGAAAACGGTAACCCACCTGGCTGCACATTTCAACATGACCAAAGCGACAGTGAGCGATGCGATCAAATCCATTGCCGCGAAGGGTTTTGTAAAAAGAAAAGACGACCTGGAAGACAGCCGCAGCCACTCGCTGCATCTTACGCGCGAAGGCAAATCGCTGGCACGGAAAGTAGAACGGTTTGCGGAGCCGATGGAAGCCGCCGTGCAGATCATACCTGCCGAAAAGCAGGCCAACCTGCTGGAGCAATTGCTGGGCCTTATCCAGGAGCTGAACCAGCAACTGGTGATCACGCCGCAGCGTATGTGCTTCAACTGCCGGTTCTACGACAAAAGAGGAAAGCTGCATTACTGCAACCTGGTAAATGCATTTCTGAAAGCAGGGGATCTGAGGGTGGATTGCCCGGAGTTCAGCGCTCCTCCGGCGGGAAGCCAGGCTTAGTTCTCTTCAGTCACGCGCTGGCTTCTCCACCAGCGGTAACCTAAGAAAGCGCCAAGTGCCAGCGGGGTGAACGCCAGCATGAGAATGCCGTTGTTCAGCCCTTTCGCGGGGCCTTCGCCCAGCTGTTGCGCAGTTTTGGTGCACAGCGAGCACTGGGCCAGCAGGTCGCTGCCGGGAACCAGCAGCGCAACGATCATCAACAGAAGGAATATCTTTTTCACAAACCGAAATTACAAGTTTTCCGTATTACGGCCACTGATCTATGTCAGTTCCGCTCAATAATAAGGCTGGATCATGATGTATACGATCACGCCGGTGATTGCCACATAGAACCAGATCGGCCAGGTGATGCGCGCTATTTTGCGGTGGCGGGCGTTATCGTCCTGGAACGCGCGCAGCAGGGAGAACAGTACCATGGGCACGATCACTATTGCCAGCACGATGTGCGTGAGCAGCAGGAAATAATACATGTACCTGATACCGCCAACGGCTGCAACTTCGGTGGCATCCACGATGCCGTTGTGATCCATGTCGCCAAACTTTGTGCTTTCCGTCAGGAAGTGGTAGGTGACGTAGGACAGCAGGAAGATCACGGAAAGGCCCACGGCGGAAAGGTTTGCCCATTTGTGGGCTGTCCGGTGGCCGTTCTTGATAAAATACAGGCTGGCCACCAGCAGCACGGCGGTTGCGGAGTTCAGCACAGCATGGAAAAACGGCATCAGCTTCACATCAAATCCCACCTGGAGGTCCGGCTTGGGCAGCACAAAAAGGACGGCCACAGCCACGGGTATTACGATGGAAATAATCGCGATGGGTAAGTCCAGGTTCCTGTTCTTCAGAT
>CBFHAF010000196.1:0-7634 GCA_965653435.1 uncultured Chitinophaga sp. | reverse complement strand
ATGAAACGGACAACGATCGACCCGGTAAAAAAGAAGAAACTGGTTTTAATAGGCAACGGACCGGCAGGGTTCAAGTTCTGCGAAAAATTTGTAAAGTACCGGCTGGGTAAACAATATGACCTGGTGGTGTATGGAGAAGAAATACATCCTGCGTACGACCGCATCCATCTCACCGATCTTTTTGCAGGCGGGCCTGCTGAAAAGCTCTACCTCGCCACACCGGCCTGGTATGCGCAACATAAAATAACATTAAAGACCGGGCAACGGATCACGGCAATAGACCGTTCCGCGAAACTGCTTACCTGCGGTACCGGCGCTACGGAACCATACGACACGCTGGTACTGGCCACCGGCTCCGTTCCGTTTGTGCCGCAGTGGGCAGATACCGCCCTGCCGGGCGTATTCGTTTACCGCACGCTGGAAGATCTCACAGCCATACAGGCACATATGAAAAAAGGCCGGCGCGCGGCAGTGCTGGGCGGAGGCATACTCGGGCTGGAAGCAGCCAGGGCTCTATTAACCGGAGGCCTGCACACCAGCATTGTTGAAACCGCGCCGCACCTCATGCACCGCCAGCTCGACGCAGAGGGCGCCGCCACACTCTGCCGGCAGCTGGAAGCGCTGGGGCTGCATATCCATTGCGGCAAACAGGCACAGCATATTTCAGGCGAAGGCATCAGCTGTACAGACGGTACTTTCATTCCCGCAGACCTTGTTGTGATCTCCGCCGGCATCCGCCCGCGCGACGAGCTGGCGCGGGCCTGCGGGCTGAACACCGGCGCTGCGGGCGGTATCGTGGTGAATAACTACAACCTTACTTCAGACGAAAATATTTTTGCGATCGGCGAATGCGCGCTTGCTGACGGGAAAATATGGGGCCTGGCCGCGCCTTGTTTTGAAATGGCGGAAGTAGCAGCGGCAAGGCTTGCTAAGATCTACAAAGTTTTTGGCGGGCATCTGCCACTAATAAAATTGAAGGTGATAGAAGTGAACGTAGCTTCTTTCGGCGACGCGCTGGGCCTGCAGCCGCATACGCCGCATGTGGACAGCGGGGCAGGCGTTTATAAAAGGATCAACCTGTCGCCCGACGGATACGTGCTGGGTGGTATATTTGTAGGAGACACTGCCGGCAGCGCGCGCCTCTTTCATATGCAGCGCAACCGTGTAAAGATCACCGGCGACCCTGCTGCCCTGATCGCACCGGGTGCGGGCGCCGCCGAAAAAATAACCAGCCTGCCGGGCAACACCGTGATCTGTTTATGTGAAGGCCTTTGCAAAGACGCGATAGTGGCAGACATCCGCGAGAATAACCTCAGCCGGCTGGATGAGTTCAAAACCACGACCGGCGCCGGCACCGGTTGCGAAAGCTGTACTTCGCTGCTGGAGGACCTCCTGGAAGAAATGCTGAAGCAACCGCAGTAAACCCTTGATTAACTTTTGTATGAAATATGACATCCTTTCCGTTGCGGACCTCTGTTTTGATATGATCGTGAGCAGCCCCGTGCAGCCCGCGTTCAACCAGGTGGAGCTATTGGCCGATGATTATATGATAGACCTGGGCGGCTCCGTGGGCATATTCGCCTGCCAGTTCGCCAGGCTGGGCGGGAACATTGCGCTGATAGGCAGCACCGGTAAGGATATGGCCGGGCAGATCGTGCTGAACCGGCTGGCGGAAGCCGGTGTGGACACCAGCCTGATCACCGTTCACCGTACTGAAAAAACGCCCATGGGCCTGAATATATCCTGCCAGGGCGACCGTGCCATGCTCACCTATCTCGGCGCCATGAACCAAACCACCCCTCTCCTGCTAACCGGGCCGCTGCTGGACAAAACCCGCCACTGGCACATCGGCGGTTATTTCCTGCTGGAGAACATGATCCCGGCCTGGCCTGCATGGCTGCAGCAGCTAAAAAACGCGGGCGTCAGCATTTCACTGGATACCAACTGGGACCCCTCCGGCAACTGGGAAAATGTATTGCAGCTGCTGCCGCTCACGGACGTGTTCCTGCCCAACGAAGCAGAAGCCAAAGCCATCAGCGGAAAAGACGATATCATGGAAGCAGGCCGCTTTCTCTCAGCGCATTGCCCGCTCACCGTCATCAAAATGGGAGAAAACGGTGCGATGGTCTTTTCACCTTCGGGTGCGCAACATTACCCCGTACCCTCCGGCCTCACGAACAACCTCCGCATTGCAGACACCACCGGCGCGGGAGACAACTTCGACGCCGGCTTTATGTTCAGCTGGCTTTCCGGCTCCGCGCAGGCCGATTGCGTTCACAACGGCTTCCGTTGCGCGGTGGCCAGCCTGCAGGGATTGGGTGGCATAGAAAAGCAGATCGTTCAAAATGAAAACCTCACAAAATGAGCAGGTACTTAAATGACATACTCGATCAGCCGGGCCAGCTGCTGCAATCGCTGCAATACAGTGCGGACGCCGGCGGCCCCGCGCTGAAAAAAGCCGCCGGGCTGATCGTTGAAGCGAAATATGTATTCGTCACCGCCATCGGCGCCAGCTGGAATGCGGGCATCGCCATACAGGCGGCGTTCAACGAAGCGGGCGTGCAGGCCGTACTATGCGATGCGGCGGATTTCCTGTATTTCACCCGCATCCCGCCGGGCTCCGCAGTTATTTTCCTGTCGCGGAGCGGAAAAAGCGTGGAACTGGTGCAGGCCCTGCCAAAATGCAAACAGGCCAAAGCCTCCGTGATAAGCATCACCAACGCCCCGGACAGTCCGCTGGCCGCAGGCTCCGACGCATGCCTGCTTACCAGCGTACGGTTCGACCACAGCATCTCCGTGAGCACATATTCTTCCATTATCCTCACCGGTTTATTGCTGACGCAGTATTTCAGGCCGCAATCCCCCGGCCTGCTCGTGTACGACGCCCTCATGGAACCGCTCCGCGAAACGGCCGGCAGGTTAAACGAATGGAGGGAGATCATTGAAGACGCAGCCTGGCCCGGGAAAACCGCGCATACCTATTTTACCGCCAGGAGCGCCAGCCTCGCATCCGCCCATGAAAGCATGCTGCTATGGGAAGAAGTGGCCAAACAACCCGCCTCGGCCCTCACTACCGGCGCTTTCAGGCACGGGCCGCAGGAGATCATCAACAACCCGCTGAACATGGCGGTGTGGCTGGAAAACAATACCGCGCGGGAGCATGATGTGCAGCTGGCAAACGACCTTGTTGCGAAAAAAGTGAATGTGCTGACCATCGGGCAGGAACTGCCCGGACAACTGAACGGGCATAAGATATCTGTTCCGCCCTGCCCCTGGCTGTTCAGCCCGGTCATCAACATCATACCGCTGCAGCTGGCGGCGGAAAAACTGGCGCGAATGAAAGGGGTAGACCCGGATGTGTTCTTTTACTGCAATTTTATTGTTGAATCAGAAGGAGGACTTTAAGAAAAAAGAACAGGCGGTGCTGCATAACGGTGCGCAGCAATTTTAGTGCGCGCGTCATGTGGGCCTGCACGGTCTTTGGGGAAATGCTTAATTCTTCGGCGATCTGCTTCTCCGAAAAGCCGCGTTCACGGCTAAGGCGGAATACAAGCCTGCACTTGTCCGGCAGGTGGTGGATAGTGTCTTCCAGCTGGCGGCGCGTAGATTCGTAATCCACCCATTCCGCGGTATGATTATCCTGCCGGCCTGCAACGTTGTCATAAAAATTATTGTGCGCTTCTTCCTGTTTTTTCTGTTTCACCAGCGCGGCCAGTATCTCATACTTCACACAGGAAGCGATGTAGGTATGAAAAGAATGCCGGAGATGAATGTTCTTCCGCGTTCTCCAGATATTCAAAAATACATGCTGCACGATCTCCTCCGCATCTTCTTCGGAACCGGTTTTGAATTTCGCCTGCACCAGCAGCTTTTCCCAATACCGGTTATACAGCGCTTCAAACGCGGCACTGCTGTCCTCCTCCCGCACCAGGCGGAAAAGTTCACTGTCGCCATATCGCAGCAAATCTCCCATTTATTTTATCCATGGGCTTTGAAAGCCGAGTTTTTTCATGCCGTTCTGTATGTCAGGTATGTTCATGAACAGTTTCCAGAGCAGACCGGTTCGGTAGTTCTCTATCATCACCACGATGGGGCCCTGGTCTATCGCCAGGTGCGATTTCGCATACCAGTTGTGATGGATGCTGAAGCCGTCCGTGAATCCGTATTTGCTCCATATCTTATCACCCATTTCTTCATAGAAATAACGCAGCGCCTGCATGCTTTCCTTAGGGGTGAAGGGCATGGATGAAATGGCGGCCGTGGGCTGGATAACGCCAAGATCGGTGTCCGGGCAGTGCGCTGCATAACCTTTGTGGCTGTCTCCCGCCGTGAGGCCCCAGCATTTTTCGCTGTAACCTTTGTATTGTTTCGGGTTCTCGATGCAATAAGCCCGGTTGATGAGCGTGTGGGCGCGGGCCTGCTCCAGGTAATCGATGCCGAGCGAGTCTTTCAGGCCGTTGGGATCTATTCCCTGGAAAGTGTATTGTTCAAAGAAAAGCGGGCCGCCCCGGTCGAAATTCCCCAGCGGCAATTTGATGCCGTAATAGGTATTTCCATTCCTGAACCCTTTGCTGCCGGCCCAGGAACCGTTATAGACCTCTTTTGAAATGCCGTGGCGCGGCGAAGCGGCAGCCATGATGTAGGTGATCAGGCATTCGTTCCAGCCCCAGACTGGGAAATTCATATCGAACCCGTTGTTGGGGCTCCAGTGCCAGAAGAGTTTATCCTGGTTATTGGTATGCCAGTTCCAGTTTGCCGCGCCCCACATCTGGTCCACTCTTTTGCGGAGATATTTCTCCCGGGGAGCGCTGCCGTTGAAGTATTCCCTGGCGCAAAGGAACCCCATGAGCAGGTAGGAGGTCTCCACGATGTCCGCCGCATCATCCAGCCGGTCGAATTTGATGGTTTTGCCGGTGCGGCCGTTCATAAAATGCGGGTAAATGCCATGGTAACAATCCGCGTTGATCAGGAAATCCGCGATGCGGATGAGCCTTCCCACAGCGGTGTCCCGGCCTATCCAGCCTCTTTCCACGGCCACGATGGTGCTCATGATGCCGAAACCTGTACCGCCGATGGCGCCCGCATCCGGGCCGAAGGGAGTGGTGCTGAAATTCGGCTCGTCCCAGGCTTCGTTGATATAATCCCAATAATGCTCCGCCAGCACGGTATTGCTCCTTTCCAGCGCCAGCCCGCTCACGGGATGTGCGCCATGCCAGAAGAAACGGAAGGTCTGCCGCTGAACGGTCTCCAGCAACGCCTCGTCGCTAAGGCCCTTTATAACGCCCACCGGCGCAATGGAATGTGGCTGTTTTTTTGTTTGAGCTGTTGCGGCAACGCTTAAAGCGGTTGCCAGTACCAGGATCATCTTTTGTATCATGTCTGCGTGCTGTTTTGGCTTCGGTTGATAATTGAACGTGGTATGTGATCCTACGTGGAGGGAGAACAGCAACGGATGGTATGCGGTATCCGG
The DNA here is from genome assembly GCA_965653435.1 of uncultured Chitinophaga sp. Classification (GTDB taxonomy): domain Bacteria; phylum Bacteroidota; class Bacteroidia; order Chitinophagales; family Chitinophagaceae; genus Chitinophaga. The sequence continues at coordinate 2,164 of CBFHAF010000196.1, read as the reverse complement.
ACAAAGCTAAATACCCCATTATTTACAAACCACCATTTTCAGCAGTAAATTCTATACTTTCATAGCAAAATCCGGCAAATAAGCGTTAACTTATCAACATAATACAATCGTTAAGAAGCCGCCGCTGGAGCATCTGCCAAAGGAACAGAACCATTCTTTCGTCGTAAAGGATTTCGACTACAGCTACTATCCCACTCCATGGCATTATCATCCCGAATACGAGATCGTGCTGGTTACGGAAAGCACCGGTAAACGTTTTATCGGCGACCACCTGTCTGATTTCCAGCCGGGCAACCTGGCTTTTATCGGGCCGAACCTGCCGCATCATTACAGGAACGACGACAAATACTTTGATGAAGGTTCCGGGCTGCGGGCGCGCTCCATCGTCATACATTTCACAGAAGCTTCGCTGGGAGAGGATTTTATTGCCCTGCCGGAAACGAAGCGCATCCGGAAATTGTTTGAGCGCGCCGTATGCGGGCTGGACGTTGGCGGCGCCACCCGGCGCAAAGTGAGCCGGAAAATGCACGACATTGTACACCTTACCGGGATGCGCCGCTGGCTGTGCCTGGTGGATATATTGCAGGACATGGCGGAGTCCAAGAACCTCAGCGCCATCACCCGGTCGCCTTTCGTCGGGCACAACCAGAAAGAATCCAACCGGCTGAGCAATGTGTTCGACTGGATACATGCCAACTTCGAAAGCGGCATCCGGCTCAGCGAAGCAGCCGCCATTGCGGATATGAACGAAAATGCGTTCTCCCGTTTCTTTTCGTTGCGCACGCGCAAAACATTCTCCGGGTTCGTACAGGAGCTGCGGCTGCAGAAGGCCGCGCGGCTGCTGGAAGAAAATGAGCTTTCCGTTACAGAAGTATGCTATGAATGCGGTTACAATAATATCTCTAACTTTAACCGTCAATTTCTCCACCACTATCATGTGAGCCCGCTGAAATACCGGCGCTCCCTTCTCCGCGAAAAATAAAAACGTTATGACCAACATCAATTCCACGGGAAAAGAAGAAAATACTTTCGATGCCATCGTGATCGGTTCCGGCATCAGCGGCGGATGGGCCGCCAAAGAGCTTTGCGGCCACGGGTTAAGAACGCTCGCACTGGAAAGAGGAAGAAATGTGGAGCACAACAAAGATTATCCTACCGCCACCAAATCGCCGTGGGAATTCAAACACCGCGGGCAGATGACGAAAGAATTCCTCCTGGCGAACCCGCTGATCAGCAAAGCGGCGGGCTTCGGGGAAGACAATGCGCATTTTTTCATAGAAGACAAAGACCATCCTTACATACAGGACAAACCATTCGACTGGATACGGGGCTACCAGGTAGGCGGCAAATCGCTCACCTGGGGCCGGGCCTGCCAGCGCTGGAGCCAGTTCGAGTTCACCGCGCCGCAGCGCTTCGGGTACGGCGCAGGCTGGCCTATCGGATATGCAGACGTGGCCCCCTGGTATTCCCATGTGGAAAAATTCATCGGCGTATGCGGCACCCGCGACGGCTTAGCGTCCATGCCCGACGGCGAGTTCCTCCCGCCGTTCGATCTGAACTGCGCGGAAGCGCATATCCAGAAAAAGATCTCCGCCCACTACAAAGACCGGCACCTTGTACATGCCCGCTGGGCGCACCTTACATCTCCACAGCCCATACATATCGAACAGGGCCGGGCCAAATGCCAGGCACGCAATCTTTGCATGCGCGGATGCCCCTTCGGCGGGTATTTCAGCAGCGTATCCTCCACCCTTCCCTGGGCTGCCAAAACCGGCAATCTTACCGTGAGGCCGCATTCCGTCGTACATTCCATCATTTACGACGAACAGAAAGGCAAGGCCACGGGCGTAAGGATCATAGACGCGAACACCAGGCAAACAACGGATTTTTTTGCGCGGATCATATTCGTAAACGCCTCCGCGCTGAACAGCAATCTTGTGCTGCTCAACTCCACTTCCGGCCGCTTTCCCAACGGGCTGGGCAACGACAGCGGCCTGCTTGGAAAGTATGTGGCCTTTCACAACTACAGGGCTTCAGTGAGCGCGGCGCTGGATGGCATGGAAGACAAATATTATTCCGGCCGCAACCCCACCGAGCCGATCATTGCCAACTACCGGAACCTTCACCGGCAGGATACGGACTACCTGGGCGGATTCACCACATT
>CBFHAF010000195.1:0-7650 GCA_965653435.1 uncultured Chitinophaga sp. | reverse complement strand
TGCTGGTATTCCATAGAATATAAAAAAAATGCGCTCTGATCGGAGCGCATTTTTTTTATATTCATCTATTCCAAACTGATTTATATTCGCCGTCCAGCGCGAAGTTGGGCTTGCGGTTGATCCAGCGGCCGCGTGTGAAGTCCGGGATGAACTGCGCTGCGCCGCCTTCCTGGATGGATTGTTCGCTCAGCGGCGTGATGGCGTACCAGGTGGCCAGGTCGTACACGTCCATCTGGTAGTCGGTGCCGCGTTTGATGCTTTCAATGAAAGAATTGATCACGAACCAGTCCATGCCGCCATGCCCTGCGCCGGATGCATCGTTGGCGTATTTTTTCCAGAGCGGGTGATCGTATTTGCCCATATAACTTTCGGCGTCTTTCGGGTCGCCGGCTTTTTCCCAGGTATGCGGTTTGCTTTTGCCTTCGATGTGGATGCTGTCGAAATCGTCCATCCACAGCCCGTTGGTGCCCTGTACGCGGAAGTTCAGCGAATAGGGGCGGGGCAGGTTGGTGTCGTGGCTTAGCATGATGGTTTCGCCGTTGTTGGTTTTGATCAGCGTGCTCACGATATCTCCCAGCTTGAATTCCACTTTGGCGTTCGGGTGGTTCGGGCCGCCTTTCGGATGATCAACGATGTATTTATGCAGCCCGCGCGATTTGGTGGCCACTGAAGTGAGAGACAGCAAACGGTTGCCCCGGTTGATGTTCACCATATTGCTCACGGGGCCGAGGCCGTGGGTAGGGTAAAGGTCGCCGTTGCGGTGAACGGAATGGTTGGTGCGCCATTTGGCTTCGGAAACGCCTTTGTCGCCAAACTCAACGCCGCCGCCGTAAAGCTGCTTCCCGTCGTTGAACTTCACTTCGCGCAGATCGTGCTGGTAACCGCCCTGCAGGTGCAGCAGCTCGCCGAAGAGGCCCTGGCGCACCATGTTCAGCACGGCGAGCACATCGCGGCGGTAATTCACGTTCTCCATGCCGAATACGGGAATGCCGGTGGCTTCTGAAGTGTTCACCAGTTCCCAGCATTCCTGGATATCGGCCGCGCCGCATACTTCCACGGCGGGCGTAATGCCTGCGCGCATAGCATCTACCGCCATCACGGTATGCCATTCCCATGGTGTGGCGATCACGACCGCGTCTATGTCGCCCCGTTTCAGGAGGTTCTTGTAATCGTAGGGGCCTTTGGTGTATTCTGCTACTTTGCGTTTTGCGCCGTAATGCTCGCCGATCATTTTACGGACCTGCGGCAGGGTGAATTCTGTATCCGGGTCCGCAATGGCGACTACTTCCACATCGCTGCGGCGGAGGCAGAGGTCCAGGTGGTTCAGGCCGCGCGCGCCAACGCCGATCAATCCCACTCTTACTTTTTCTTTCTTTTCAGCGGCAAATATCCGCGCGGGCGAATTCAGCAGGGAAAGTCCCACGCCTGCGGCCACGCTGTTCCTGATGAACTTTCTGCGATGCAAGTGCTTATTCATAACTTTTTGATGTGTTTTTAAAAGAGTAACATGTCCGTTAACAGCTTTAAATGTATAGCTTTAACGGTATCATCCGCAATGCCCGTTTATGAATTGTGACATTCCTGTGATAGATGGCAAATGCGGGGTTTCTCCGGCTAAAGCTCTGAGCAGCAGTGCCAAAGCGCGTTGCAAACGGTTGTTAGCGTATTATTTTATCATTCTCTGTCATGATATTACCAAACTACAGGAAATGAACGCCGGGATGTTATTTTTATGATCACACGTCTTGCAATTACAGTATTATGAAAAAAGCGGCACTCTTTATCTTATTGGCGTTTTCCACCAAAGCCTGGGCGCAGCCCGAGATCAAACCTTTCGGCGCATTGCCTTCCAATGCACAGGTGAAATGGCAGCAGCTGGAATATTACATGTTCATCCATTTTGGCCCGAATACCTTTACAGACAAGGAGTGGGGGCATGGGGACGAAGATCCCAGGGTATTCAACCCCACGGAGCTGGACGCCCGCCAATGGGCGCGCACCGCGAAGCTCGCGGGTATGAAAGGCATCATTATCACCGCCAAACACCACGACGGTTTCTGCCTCTGGCCCAGCGAATACAGCAAACATACGGTCCGCGAAAGCGCCTGGAAGAACGGGAAAGGCGATGTGCTCGCGGAATTGTCCGCCGCCTGCAAGGAATACGGCCTGCTCTTCGGTGTGTACCTTTCTCCCTGGGACCGCAACCATCCCGCTTACGGCACGCCTGAATACAACCAGGTGTTCGCCAACCAGCTGCGTGAAGTGCATACGAAATACGGCCATGTGTTCGAACAATGGTTCGACGGCGCCAACGGCGAAGGCCCCAACGGCAAAAAGCAGGTGTACGACTGGGACCTGTTCGAGGGTACCGTTAAAAAATATCATCCTGAAGTGATCTTCTTCAGCGACGCGGGCCCCGGTTGCCGCTGGATCGGCAATGAGAACGGGTTTGCAGGCACCACCAACTGGAGCACGATCAACCGGAAAGAATTTGCACCGGGCATGCATGGCATCCAGGATAAGCTGAACAAAGGCCAGGAAGGCGCGGCGGACTGGGTGCCGGGTGAAGCTGACGTGTCCATCCGCCCGGGATGGTTCTACAGCCCCAGCACAGACGACAAGGTGAAAACGCTGCCCTGGCTGCTGGATATCTATTACGGCTCCGTTGGCCGCAATGCCAACCTGCTGCTGAACGTGCCGGTAGACCGCCGCGGGCGCATCCATGAGAACGACTCCCTGCGCCTGATGGAACTGAAAAGGACGCTGGATGCGGACTTCAAGACCAACCTCGCCGTGCGTGCCAGAACTACCATTACAAATGGCCGCGACGACAACGCCGCTTCCAGCGCCATCCACCTTACGGACAACAGGTACAATACATATTGGGCAACCGCAGACGGCAAGCTCACGGCAGATATCGAACTTAGCTTCGAAAAGGAGATCACTTTCAACCGCCTGGCCATACAGGAGTTCATCCCGCTGGGCCAGCGTGTGAAAGCTTTTTCAGTAAGCGTCCTGGAAGGAAAGGAATACCGCGAGATCGCCCGGGAGACCACCATCGGCTATAAACGTATCCTGCGCCTGCCTAATACGGTTACCAAAAGCGTGAAGATCACACTGCTGGACGCACTGGCCAGTCCCGTGATCAGCGAGGTGAAACTTTACAAAGCGCCGGAACTGCTGGCAGACCCCGTGATCAGGCGCAGCAAATCGGGCGAGGTGACCATCACCTGCCAGTCCGCAGACCCTGTGATCTACTACACCACAGACGGCAGCGAGCCCAACACCGCTTCCGGGAAATACGGCGCAGCCTTTTCTTTCCCCGGCAGCGGCACAATTAAAGCCAAGGCATTCATCAACAACGGCAAACAATCCGGCGCCACTGTTGCCCAAACGATGGACATCGCTCCCGCCGGCTGGAATACGGTAACACCGGGTGCAGAAAAAGCAGTGGACGGCGATCCCGGCACAGTCTTCCGCAATGCTGATATGAAATATCCCGGGGAACTGGTGGTAGACATGGGCGTGCCTGTTACCGTGAACGGCTTCACTTACACACCTCACCCGCGTGGCGGAATCGTGTACCAGTATGCCTGGCATGTGAGCAACGACGGGAAAGAATGGGGCGAGCCGGTGGCAAAGGGCAGCTTTGCCAACATCCTGAACAACCCGGTGAAACAGCGCATAAAGCTCTCAAAACCAGTAAAATGCCGTTACTTCAAGCTGGTGGCCCTGGCCCCGGCGAATGAGAAAGATACCGTGCCGGCGTTTGCCGAAACAGGCGTATTCTAGCAGCCATGGCTGGCCTCCGGGCCGGGCGGAACCTTCGCCGTTGCCACCCCGGAGCGCCCGCTTTCAGCCCCCCGCCGGACATACCGGTAAAAAGAACGGAAACGCAGGCAGGGCCGCGCTTCCGTTCTTTCTTATTTTAACAAAAAAAATCGGTTGCATATTTAAATATGTTATAACTTTGCGGATACTTTAATAACTAAAGACGATTTTTATAACAATTTAATGTCGAACTGAAGTTGGAATATATCTCAACCCATACCAACATCTCTGCTTACCACCCTTCTTTCGAAGGTGGTGTATACGCTATTGGGTTTCCTGTCTTTAGATATCTCTCCCGACGACCTCGTATTTGATAGCGCCGTTAACCACACCCGCTATCGCACCATGATCCCCCTCATGGGTTTTTCCGGCAACGGAGCTTTCGCATCAATTTATTGAATCACAATTTTCAATTTTAACAAGTTGGAAAATAAAGATATCATCGTTCGGGCAGCTACTGCCGACGATAAGCATTATGCCAAAACCATCACCGATGAGATGGAGGCTTCTGCTAAGGCCCGTGGAACCGGCATTGCCAAACGTTCCCCGGAATATGTGCAGCTGAAAATGGAAGAAGGCAAAGCTGTTATTGCCCTCACCAAAGGCGGCGAGTGGGTAGGTTTTTGTTACATCGAAGCATGGGGCCATGAAAAGTTCGTGGCGAACTCCGGCCTTATTGTAAACCCTGCCTTCAGGGGCCATGGTGTGGCTAAGGCCATTAAAGAAAAGATCTTCGAGCTGAGCAGGAAAAAATACCCCGACGCAAAGATCTTCGGTCTCACCACAGGCCTGGCCGTTATGAAAATTAACTCAGACCTCGGATATGAACCCGTAACTTACAGTGAATTGACGGACGATGAGGAATTCTGGAAAGGCTGCCGCAGCTGTGTGAACTTCGACGTGCTGACCGCCAAGAACCGGAAGAACTGTCTTTGCACCGCCATGCTGTATGATCCCGTGGAAAAAGTCAAAGAGGCGGAAGAAAAGGCCGCCGCTGAAAAGAACAAGCTGGTGATCACTACAGAAGGCAGCATGCAGGAAGAAAGGAAGAAGCGGAAGTTCAAAGGCAACTTCTCCCTTTTTGAAAGATGGGTGCGCTACAAAAAATACGTGTTGCTGAAAGCCGCCCGGAAGAGCGGTGGCAGCGGCGCAGCTGGCACCAGCAAGAAGCGGTTCTTCTTTGGGTGGTTGTAATACAGGAACGACAAATAACTACAGATGACACCGGTTTCACCGGCTGCATCTGGCAAATAAAAAAGACAAATAACTACAGATGACACTGGTTTCACCGGCTGCATCTGGCAAATAAAAAAGACAAATAACTACAGATGAAACTGGCCTCAAGCCGGTTCCATTTGGCCGATAAAAAGACAAATAAGAACAAATGAAAAAAGTTGTACTGGGATTCAGCGGAGGGCTTGATACATCGTACTGTGTAAAATACCTGTCCGAGGAAAAAGGCTATGAAGTGCATTCCGTGATCGTAAATACAGGCGGTTTTACTGCTGAAGAATTGCAGGAGATCGAGAAACGCGCCTACAGTCTGGGTGTTAAAAGTCACAAGACAGTAGATGCGGTTCGCTCTTATTACGATAAAGTGATCCGGTACCTGGTGTTCGGCAATGTGCTGAAGAACAACACCTATCCCCTGAGCGTAAGCGCCGAGCGCATGAGCCAGGCCCTCGCCATCGCTGAATACGTGAAGGAAGTGGGCGCGGACGCTGTAGCGCATGGATCCACCGGCGCCGGTAACGACCAGGTGCGGTTCGACATGATCTTCCACATCATGATCCCCGGCGTGGAGATCATCACCCCCATCCGCGACCTCAAGCTGAGCCGCGAAGAGGAGATCGCTTACCTGCAGTCCAAAGGCGTGCAGGTGAACTTCGAAAAAGCCATGTACTCCATCAACAAAGGCATCTGGGGCACATCAGTAGGCGGTAAAGAGACCCTTACTTCCAACGGTATGCTGCCTGAGCAGGCATGGCCTACACAACTGACCAAAAACGAACCCGAGCAGGTAGAGCTTACTTTCGAGAAAGGCGAGCTGCTGGGCGTTAACGATAAAAAATTCACGCATCCCACCGATGCTATCATTTACCTGCAAAACATTGCCGGCGCATTCGCCATCGGCCGCGACATCCACGTGGGCGATACCATTATCGGCATCAAAGGCCGTGTGGGCTTTGAAGCAGCCGCGCCCATGGTGATCCTGAAAGCGCACCATGCGCTGGAAAAACATGTGCTCACCAAATGGCAGCTGAGCTGGAAAGACCAGCTGGCACAGTTCTACGGCAACTGGATGCACGAAGGCCAGATACTGGACCCCGTGATGAGGGACATCGAAGCTTTCCTGCAGCACAGCCAGGAGAACGTGAGCGGCAAAGTATCCGTAACACTGATGCCTTACCGTTTCCAGGTGACCGGTATTACTTCCTCCTACGACCTGATGAGCAGCAAATTCGGCAAGTACGGGGAAATGAACTCCGGCTGGAGCGGCGAAGACGTGAGAGGCTTCAGCAAGATCTTCGGCAACCAGACCATGATCTGGCACCAGGTGAATGAAGAAAATAAAAAGTAAAGACGATGGAACCGCGTGCGGTTGCGTCTTGTCTTTAAAAAACATTTTGAACAGATGAAAACAAAAAAGGCAGGCATTATTGGCGGGGCGGGTTACACAGGCGGGGAAACCATCCGGCTGCTGCTGAACCACCCGGACGTTGAACTGGCATTTGTGCACAGCCGCAGCAATGCCGGCAATCCCCTGCATGCTGTGCATGCGGACCTGCTGGGTGAAACCGAGCTTGTTTTCACCGGCGAGATCGACAATACCGTAGACGTGATCTTCCTTTGCCTGGGCCATGGCGAATCCAGGAAATTCCTGGAAGCGGCAGACATTGCGGACAGCGTTCACATCATAGACCTCAGCCAGGATTTCAGGCTGGGCGAAAGCGTGAAAGGCCGCGAGTTCGTATACGGCCTGCCGGAAGCGAACCGCGACGCCATCAGGAAAGCGCATAACGTGGCCAATCCAGGCTGCTTTGCGACAGCCATACAACTGGGGCTGCTGCCGCTGGCGAAAGCGGGGCTGCTCAATGAAGTGCATACCACCGGCATTACCGGTTCCACGGGAGCCGGGCAAAGCCTCAGCGCCACCTCGCATTTCACGTGGAGGGCGAACAATATTTCAACCTACAAGGTGCTCAGCCACCAGCACCTGAAAGAGATACGACGAACCTTGCAGGGCCTCCAGCCTGCTTACTCAGGAGCGCTCAACTTCGTGCCCGTACGCGGCGATTATCCGCGCGGCATCTGGATCACTTCGTATCTCAACTCCGATCTGTCTCTGGAAGAAGCATACGAATTGTACACTGCGTATTACGAAGGCCACCCCTTCACGCACGTGAGCAAAAAGCAGATCGATCTCAAACAGGTGGTGAATACCAATAAGGTCCTGATCCAGCTGGAAAAGGTGGAAGGCAAGCTGGTGATCCATTCCATAGAGGACAATCTGGTAAAAGGTGCGTCCGGACAAGCCGTGCAGAATATGAACCTGGTACTTGGACTGGAGGAAACAGCGGGGTTGAAGCTCAAGTCTATCGTGTTTTAATTTTCCTTCAGAAACGGCCGGTGTTCGCCGGCCGCAAAAATAATGGTGAGCTCCGCACATAGTGCAGGATCCCATGTGGCCACTGAAAAAGACAAAAAAAGTACACATGAGTTCGGCACGTAGTGCAAGATCCCATGTGACCACTGAAAAAGACAAAAAAGTACACATGAGTTCGGCACGTAGTGCAAGATCCCATGTGACCACTGAAA
>CBFHAF010000194.1:0-7732 GCA_965653435.1 uncultured Chitinophaga sp. | reverse complement strand
TGCGCCTTGTTTTTAATGATCGGGCCGCTGAGGGAGAAACCGTATTGATTGGTGGAGAAGTCGTTCACACGTTTGGCGCCGCGGATGTCGTAGTTGCTGCTCAGCCAGTCTGCACGGCCATATATAAATGCGCTGCCGCTCCAGGTATTGGTCCCTGATTTGGTAACGGAGCTGATGGTGCCGCCGCCGCTGCGGCCGTAGGTTACATCGTATTGGTTGGTCACTACTTTAAACTCGCGGATGGCTTCCATGGACAGGATATACGGTGCGCCGGTGCGGCTGTTGGACCCGCCGCCTGAAGTGGGATTGCGGGCAGTGGTGCCGTCGATGGTGAAGTTGGTGGATGAAGCCAGCTGGCCGGAGAGGTTGTTGCCCCGGCTGAGGGGAGACAGGTCTATCAGGCTGGTGAAGTTCCTTCCGTTCACCGGCAGCTTGGCGATATCTCTTGCCGTAACGGTGGTGGCCGCGCCGAAGTTTTCACGTTTGCTGCGGAGTGAGTTGCCCACCACTTTCACTTCACTGATGGTTACGGAAGCGGGTTGCATTTCCACGTTTACACGGAGAACGTCGCCCTGGTTAAGCGAATACCCTTCCAGTTTTTCCTCGGCGTAGCCCATGAAAGTAACGGTAACCGTGTAGGGGCCGCCAAGGGGCATTTCACGGAAATGGTATTCACCTTTGGCGTTGGTAACGGTGCGGCTGGTGAAACCGGTGCTCTCATTCCGCACCAGCACCGAAGCGCCTGGGATGAGCTGTTTTTTGTCGTCGGAAACTACCCCGAAAATGGAGGCCTGCGTGGTTTGAGCCCGGAGTTCAGGGCTGAAAAGACCAGCGAGGCAGCATAATAGCAACAGGATTTTTTTCATAAAAGTTTGTTAAAACTGGGCGTGAAATTAGTGGTTCGTGGAACGGTCTGGTTGTATCGGATACAATGATAACATTAATTTCATACACATCGGCTTCCGATGCTACCCTATTAAACGTGGTATATTGCTGATTCGATGGGCTTTTAAAATTAAGTTATTGATTATCAGTATAAACGGCGGATGGGTTTAAATTCCGGGAAATAATCGGGGAAATTATTTAAAATTGTCACGTACCAAAATCCGGTAAAGCGGGGAATGCCTGGAACTACTGACAAGGACCTCTTATTGCAATTAAGGGAGGGCAATGAAGCCGCCTTCAGGGAATTATATGCCCGGCACAACCGGCAGGTGCTGGCATTTGCGTTTCACCTTACGCATTCCGCGGTGGATGCCGAGGATATTCTCCAGGACACTTTCCTGAAACTATGGACCAGCCGGGAGCAGCTGCCGGACATTGAGCGTTTTGACAGTTATATATTTATGATCGCGCGGAACCGCACGGTGGATCACCTGCGGAGGGTGTCGCTCCAGCAGAGGCTGGTGGACCAGGTGTGGGCGAACATCTCCGAAGTGTCCGACGAGCTGGAGCAGCAGCTGGATGCCGCGGAGAGCAGGAAGCTGATCGATAATGCCCTGGCGGGGCTGTCGCCGCAGAAGCAGACCATTTTCTGGCTGAGCCGCCAGCGGGGGCTGAGCCACGAGGAGATCAGCCAGCAGCTGCACCTGTCGCGCAGCCGGGTAAAGAACCTGCTGGTGGAAACCCTGCGGCATGTGCGGCAATACCTGGCGCGGCACTCCCTTCTCCTGGCCATGTTGTTCCAATTGGCCTGCCGGAATTGGCAGTAATGCCCCATGATAACCTCTTCTGAATTTTTTTTCCGTTTTCCGCGGTCCTTCTCTTTCCTTCGTCCGTCTTTATTCATAGAGGGCCTGTCCGGGCCATTTTAAATGTTTCATTTTATGATGAAGGATCCAGCCAGAATCAAGTATTTATTGGAACGGTATGCCGCGAAAACCTGCACCCGGGAAGAGCTGGATGAACTGTTCGCCGCTGTTGGCGACCCGTCTGCCGAAGAAACGCTGCATGCTTTTATGGAAGCGCAGTACCAGCGGCCGGTGCCGGATGAAACTTTGCCCGAAGTGGATTACGAACAGGTTTACCGGAACATCCTTCAGCATGCCCCTGCCCGCCGGAAGACAATATTTACCTTCGGAAGAGTGGCCGCCGCCGCCGTGCTCATCGTGCTGGCAGGCGCCGCTATTACTTGGCAGATGCTGCAAAGAACAACCACCCCTTCTACCCAGCAGGCCCAACGGTTAAAAGAAGATATAAAACCCGGCGGCACCAAAGCCACGCTCACACTGGCAGACGGTACTACCGTTACGCTGGACAGCTCGGGCCATCAGGTGATCAGCGCCGGTAATACCACCATCACCCGGCAGCAGGGCCAGTTGCTGTACGATGCCGGCAAAACTTCAGGCGCCGTTCAATACAATACCCTTTCCACTCCCCGTGGCGGCCAGTTCAGGGTAGTATTGCCCGATGGTTCGAAAGTATGGCTCAACTCCGCATCGTCCCTTCGTTACCCGATGGCCTTTACCGGCAGGGAGCGCGTGGTGGAGCTGGAGGGGCAGGGGTATTTTGAAGTGGCCCCCAATGCAGAGCAGCCGTTCAAAGTACGTGTGCAAAGCATGGAAGTGCAGGTGCTGGGCACCCACTTCGATGTGATGGCTTATAAAGATGAAAGCACAGTGAACACTACCCTGCTGGAAGGCGCCGTGAGGGTGACGGAAGGCTCCGCCGCAAAGCTGCTGAAGCCCGGAGAACAGGCCGTACTGGATACCCGCAGCCGTGAAATGCTGGTGCAGCCGGCTAATGTGAACAAAGTGATCGCCTGGAAGAATGGTCTTTTTGTATTCAACAACATGACGCTGCCCGCGATCCTGCGGGAGGTGGCCCGCTGGTACGATGTGGAGATCGTGTACCAGGCTACGCCCAGTGCTGAGCAGTACGGAGGCGGCCTGTCGCGCAGCCTCAATCTGTCCGACGTGCTGGCCTTGCTGGAAAGCGGCGGCAGCAATCATTTCAGGATAGAAGGAAGGAAAATAATCGTATTGCCCTAATGGGCGCTTCGTCAACCAAAGTATAAACAAAAGCCCGATCTGAACCGGGCGGAAAATTAATGATAAGCAGGCCGTATAAAAAACCGGGATCCGATTGCAGTCGGAGCCCGGCGAAGTATCTGGCATTTTCAGTATCGCGTTAGAAACAATCCAAAAAACTACCAAACACCACAAAAGTATGCAATTCAGTTGTAATGCACCAGCCCGCCGTGTATGCGGGCTGTCAACCAAAATTCAAAGGGTTATGAAACTAACCGCATTCCTCCTGCTGGCTGCGTTCCTGCATGTAAGTGCAGCCGGTTATTCCCAGAAGGTCACGTTGACGGCCAGGGATATGCCCCTGCAAAAGGTCTTCGAAGAAGTGATCACGCAAACAGGAGTTTCAATCGTTTATTCTGAAAAAGCATTGTCCGGCGCCAGGCCGGTTTCTTTCCGCGCGAAGAACATGACGGTGCAGGAAGTGCTGGATCTTTGCCTGAAGAACCAGCAGATCACCTATTCGCTGGAAGGGAACAGTTTTGTGATCAAAAAGATTCCGGCTTTGCCAGCAGGGAAACCTGCCCCGGCAGACACCACTATCAATATCAACGGAAGGGTCACCGGCCCTGATAATACACCGCTTCCCGGCACCACCGTACTCGTGAAAGGCACGTCAAAAGGAGCCAAAACCAACGAGCTCGGCGCATTCGCGCTCAGCGGCATAAATCCGGGCGCAGTGCTGGTGATCAGCAGCATCGGCTTTGTAAGCCAGGAAGTGGCCGCGCCTTCCGACGGCCGCGCGATCACCATCGTTTTGCAGGAAGACACGAAGAGCTTCGCGGAAATCGTGGTAGTGGGCTACAGCGCCAAAAAGAAAGGAGAGCTCACCAGCGCCGTTACCACCGTGTCTGCCGAAAAGCTGAAAGACGTGACCACCAATGATGTAGGTTCCATGCTGCAGGGCAAGGTGGCCGGTTTGCAGGTGGTGAACAGCTCCGGCGTTCCCGGCGCGGCTTCTGAGATAAGGCTCAGGGGCGTTTCATCCGTGAACGCATCGCAAAGCCCCTTGTACGTGGTAGATGGCATCATTGGCGGCAGCTTTGACCCGAACGATGTAGAGAACATCACCGTGCTGAAAGATGCGGGCGCTACGGCGATGTACGGTTCGCAGGCCAATGCCGGCGTTATTATCGTGACCACCAAAAAAGGAAGCGGCGGCAAAACAAAGTTTGAGGCGAGAGTGACGGCAGGTTTCCGCACGGCGGACCTCGGCAAGATCAAGATGATGAACGGCAGCCAGCTGTATGAACGCCACAAGGAATTCTACCGCGACTACATTCCCGGCAACGACGACAATTCCTATAAAATAGACCTGCTGAAATTCTACAGCGAGCGCCCCCGTGAGCTGCGCGACCAGAACTACAACTGGCTATCTGCCATGTTCCCCTCCGCGCCCATGCAGAACTTCCATCTTTCCGCCCGCGGCGGGAACGAAAAGAACGATTATTACACCAGCATCACCTACTATAACGAAAAAGGAACTTTTCTCAATACGAATTTCCAGCGCATCAACCTGCGCGGCAATTCCACGCACCGCTTCTCGAAAAGCGTGAGCATGACCAACAACATCAACCTGAGCGCCGCCAGCGGCAAGAGCTTCAATTATGAAGACGTGTTCTACGCCTACCTGAACATGCCCTGGGATAACCCGTACGATGCAAACGGCCAGCCGGTGTATGTAGACGGTACCACCTCCGGCAAATGGTGGTCCAGGGACAAAACGAATCCCATCCATACCATCCGGAATTCCAACCACCCGTACAAGAGCTTCAGCATGAACTACGACCTGGGGCTGAATATCCAGATCACGGACTGGCTGTCGTTTTCCAGCACGAACCGCGCCGCGGTGAACTACAACAAAGGGACGGATTTTTATTCTCCCGTTGTAGCCGGGCTGTATCATAACACCGGTTTCCTGAACGAGCTTGGCACCCTGAGCTATGGCGTCATTTCGACGGACCTGCTGAAATTCAGCTTCAATAAAGGTGATCATTCCATCAGCGGCCTGGCGGGCGTGGCGATAGAGAACAGCAAAACCGAAGTGGTGGGCGCTTCCGGGAAAGGCCTGCCCACAGGGCTTTCCGTACTGAACGTTGTATCCAACAGCCAGCTGGTGACCGGCTACAACGACCAGGCTATCCTGCAATCGCTTATTTCACAGGTGAGCTACGGTTATAAAGAAAAGTATTTCCTCACAGCATCTTACCGGGTGGACGGTTCCACGGCTTTCCCGTCCAGCAAACGCTATGGCTCGTTCCCCGCTATTTCGGCGGCATGGCTGATGAGCAACGAAAATTTCCTCAAAGGCAGCAGCTGGATAGACAACCTGAAACTGCGCGCCAGCTACGGCGTTACCGGTACACAGGACATTGGCTCATCGCGGTACCTGGGGCTGTATTCGCTCAGCAGCCAGTACAACGGCGGCACGGCCGCCATTCCATTGCAGCTGCCCAGCCCCGACCTTACCTGGGAAAGCAAACACCAGGTGAACGCGGGGCTCGACATCGGGCTTTTCAAACGAGTGAACCTCACGCTGGATGTATATAACAATGTGACGAAAAACCTCCTCCTCCAGGTTTCCCAGCCGCTCTCCGTCGGCTTCGAACAACGCTGGGAAAATGCAGGCGAGATCGTGAACAAAGGCCTTGAGCTCGGCATCAGCAGTGTCAATATCAAAACGAGGAATTTTGAATGGACCACCGATTTCAATATCAACTTCAATTCCAACAAACTGCAAAAACTCCCCAGCGACATTACGCGCACGCAGCCTACCTGGAGCATTTCGCAGATATACCGCAACGGCGGCAACCTGTATGAGTTCTATATGCCGCGCTGGCTGGGCGTAGATAAAGAGACCGGCGCGCCGCTCTGGGAAGTGATTGAAAAGGATGCGGACGGGAAAGTGATCTCGAGCAGCGCCACTTCAGATTATGCGGCGGCTACCTACCAGGAAGTCGGTTCCGCTTTGCCGAAATTGCAGGGCGGCCTAACCTCCGAATGGAAATACAAAAACATCGGCCTGCGCGTGAACGCCTATTTCCTTTCCGGCAATAAAGTGTTCAGCAACTCCCTCCGCTTCGTGATGAACGACGGCATGGAACCGTATTACAACCAGATCGTGCTGCCCGGCGGCTACAGCACCTGGACCAAGCCGGGCGACAATGCCACGGAGCCCAGCCCGCAGAACGCAGCCAATGCCACGGAAACGTCTACACGTTACCTGAAGAACGGCAGCTTCATCGCGCTGAGGAATATCGCTTTGTCGTACGAACTGCCCAGGCCGCTGGTGGAGCGCATCGGGCTGGATGGCGTGACACTTTCCGTAACAGCGGACAATGTGTATACATTCACGGACTTCCTGGGCCAGGACCCCGCCACCACCATCACATCCGGCAGTTTTGTGATGCCCGGCGTATCGGACTTCAAATATCCCAACAACCGCCAGTACCTGTTTAACGTTAACATCCGGTTCTAAGGAATAAATTATCTGATCATGAGAACAGCATCTTATTTCATCATATTCGCCTTATCAATTTTCAGCACAGGCTGCCTCAAAGACATTGAGCCCAGCGACGCGCTGACCACCGGTTCCTTGACTGCCACCAAAGAAGGCCTGCAGCAGGGGCTGAACGGGGCTTACGCTTTGTTCAAAGACCATGTATCGTTCAACGGGACTGTAGACGGGAACAATATGTACCTGCGCCAGTATTTCCAGATGAGTGATTTCGCGGGAGACGACATCGTTTGCGGGCAAACCACCACCGACCCTCTGTTCTACAGCTTTTCGCTGGACCATACCGCCACACAGACCAACAGCCGGTATTTCTGGTACATCTCTTACAAGATCATCAACGACGTGAACACCGTACTGGAGTCTGCCGAGAAGATCGCGAACCCGGACGAGAGCATTAAACAGCTGATCGGCGAATGTTATTTCCTGAGAGCATTGTGCCACTTTAACCTGGTGCGGTTTTACGGGAAACCTTTTACACACGAACCTTCGGCCGGCGGCGTCATCCTGCGCATGAGCACCGGCGACCCCGCGCAGCAGGCAAGGGCGAGCGTTAGCGAGGTGTACGATGCTGTGATTGCCGATGCGGAGAAAGGCGCGGGGCTGATGAACCAACCCAGGGGAGTTCAGTTTGGCTCTAAAGAAGCAGCATGGGCTTTGCTTTCACGCGTTTCACTTTACAAAGAAGATAACGACAATGCCATTGCTTATGCGGACAAAGTGATCAGTTCCAACCGCTTTACCCTTGAAACCTCCGCCACTTTTCCTTCCTTATTTGCCAATGCGCTGACGGGGAAGGAGACCATTTTCTGCGTGGCGTTCACTGCCTCGGATGACTACGGCAAAGCAGGTTCCATCGCTTCCATGCTGTATTCGGACGGTAACTCGGGCTGGGGTGAAGAATACGCTTCCCAATCGCTCCGCGATACGATGGCGGCCCATCCCGAAGACGTGAGATGGTCGTACATCAAGCCGCTGAAAGACGGGAGCGGCAACCTGCAAAAGAAGAACGGCATCGAGATCTATTACATCAGCAAGTTCTCTTTCCAGGGCGGCAGCCCTACGCTCAGTTCTCCCATCCTGTTCAGGCTGGCGGAAATGTACCTGAACAAGGCCGAGGCGATGGCTAAGAAAGCCAATACCGCCGGTGCTTTGGATAATGTGGACATGATCCGGAGAAACAGGGGGCTGG
>CBFHAF010000193.1:0-7735 GCA_965653435.1 uncultured Chitinophaga sp. | reverse complement strand
GCCGTACCGGCTTGTATTTCCCGATGATGACCACCATGGAATTCATCCCCAACGCTTATTTCATTTCACCGGAAGTGGCTACCGCCATATTGGGCAAACCCTGGGCGGATATGACCGCGGGCCTCAAGGCCGGCAAGCCAGAAGCAGCCACCGGCCAGGTGTCTGAACTGGTGTTCGAGAAAGGAAAGAACGAGATCAAATCCAGCAACGTGCTCGGCATTCTTCCCGGCACCGATAAAAAGAACGAATACCTTTTCATCACCGCGCACTACGACCACATCGGCGTTATCAACGGCAAAGTGCATAACGGCGCGGACGACGACGGCTCCGGCACCGTGTCTGTAATAGCCATGGCAGAGGCTTTCATGAAAGCGAAAAAGGCAGGCAAAGGCCCGCGCCGCAGCATCGTGTTCATGACCGTGTCCGGCGAAGAAAAAGGCCTGCTCGGCTCCCGTTATTATACGGACAATCCCATCTATCCGCTCAGCGAAACCGTTACCGACCTGAACATCGACATGATCGGCCGTATTGATGCGGATCATGCGAAAGACAGCAATTACGTATACATCATCGGCGACGACAAGCTCAGCTCCGACCTGCGGCCCATCAACGAAGCGGCCAACCGGCAAACCAAGCTGGACCTGGATTACCGGTACAACGATCCCAACGATCCGAACAGGTTCTACTACCGTTCCGACCATTACATGTTCGCACAGCATAAGATACCCATCATCTTCTACTTCAACGGCGTGCATCCCGATTACCACGGCGAAGGCGACGAGCCGCACAAGATCAGTTACGGCCTGCTGGCCAAACGCGCCCAGCTGGTGTTCTACACCGCCTGGGACATTGCCAACAGGAACGAACGCCCGAAGGTGGACCGGAATGAAAAATAAGACCTTAAAAGGGGGACGGAAAAGTCCCCCTTTTTTTATAAGTTGTTTTATGGAAAAACGGTTTTCCCTGAATCCGTTTCCTATAAACAACAGCCATGTTTAGAAAAACAATCTCCCTATGCCTGCTGCTTGCCGCCGGAATGGCCGCCTCGGCCCAATCTGCCGGCCGCGACCTTGCGCAGGAAAAAAAAGACAAAGCCATCGCCCTGATGGACGACGGTAAAATTGAGCCGGCCATCGCCCTGCTGGAAGAATCCAAAAAGCTGGACCCGGACGATCCCACCTACGAGTACGAGATCGGTTACGCGAAATACCTGGCCAAAGATTACGAAGCGGTGATCGGCATCATGAAAAAACTGGTGAGGCACAAAAAAGCATTTCCCCACATGTACCAGCTGCTGGGCAATAGTTACGATATGACCGGCCATGCAGATAAAGCGATAGACACCTACGAAAAAGGGCTGAAAGAGTTTCCCGGCGCCGGCAACCTCTACCTGGAGCTGGGCGTGATGCACATGGGGAAAAAGGATTACGATAAAGCAATCGGATATTTTGAAAGCGGCGTGCTGGCGGCGCCCATGCATTCCTCCAACTATTACTGGCTGGGAAAGCTGTTCTGCAACTCCAGCAACGAGCTGTGGGGGCTGATCTACGGCGAACAGTTCATCAACCTCGAAAGAGGCGGCAAACGCACCGAAGAGATCAGCAAGCTGTTATTCCTCACCTACAAAAGCGGCATTACTTTTCCTACGGACACTTCCGTAAAGATCGACCTGGCCAGCCATACCATTAACCTGAGGATGAAGGACCTGAAAAAGGATGGTCTGAAGCTTCCCTACGGCATTACCGTATTCGAGCCTACACTTTCGCTGGCCGTGGCCGGCGAGAAAAATATCAACCTGGCCTCGCTTCACCGCATCCGCGGCAAATTCCTGGAGATCTATTCCCGCAACGAGAATTTCCGGAAATATATAAACCCGCTGTTCGATTACCAGCAGCAGGTAAAAACAGCCGGGCACCTGGAAGCCTACAATTATTGGGCACTCAGCCAGGGCGACCCCGAAGCCTTCGAGGAATGGAGGGCGGGGAACAAGACCGCCTGGGAGGACTTTATCAACTGGTTCAAGGCAAATCCCCTGAAAATAACGGAAGACCATGTGTTTGACCGGAGCAAACATTGAGTTATCCACCTAATTTCGCAGTCCGCCGCGCAAATCGTACTTTTACAGCCTGCAAAAAATCCATTAATGAAGGCAAACTATTTAGACGATCTGAATGAGCGGCAGCGGGAAGCTGTCACATCCCTGCAAGGGCCATTAATGATCATTGCGGGTGCGGGTTCAGGGAAAACCAAGGTACTGACGACCAGGATAGCCCACCTCATGCGCAACGGGGTGGATGCTTTTAATATATTGGCACTTACGTTCACCAATAAAGCGGCGAAGGAGATGAAAGAGAGGGTGGAAAAGATCCTCGGCGGCAACGAAGCCCGCAATCTTTACATCGGCACTTTCCACTCCGTGTTCGCCCGCCTGCTGCGCAGCGACGCGCCCAAGCTGGGTTATCCCAGCGATTTCACCATTTACGATTCAGACGATGCCAAGAGCGTGGTAAAAACCATCGTGAACGAGCTGAACCTGGACGACAAACACTACAAGCCCAACCTCGTATACAACCGCATCTCCGCTGCCAAAAACAGCCTGATGGGTCCGGAAGCTTACATGCAGGATTATTACATCCAGCAGGAAGACCAGCGCGCCAGCCGCCCGCTGACCGGCAAGATCTACGACATGTACGCCAAACGCTGTTTTAAGAACGGCGCCATGGACTTCGACGACCTGCTGTTCAAAATGTACGTGCTGCTGAAAAGCTTCCCGGACGTGCTGGCCAAATACCAGCACAAGTTCAAATACATCATGATCGACGAGTACCAGGATACCAACCCTGCGCAGTACGAGATCGTGAAGCTGCTGGGCGCCGTGCATGAGAACATTTGCGTGGTGGGCGACGATGCGCAGAGCATTTACTCCTTCCGCGGGGCCACCATCCAGAACATCCTGCAGTTCGAAAAGGATTACGACGATGTAAAAGTGGTGAAGCTGGAGCAGAACTACCGTTCCACCAAAAGCATCCTGAACGTGGCCAACGAGGTGATCGCGAAGAACAAGGGCCAGATCGAGAAGAACCTCTGGACAGACAATGTGGAAGGCGAAAAGATCAAGCTCGTACGCACCAATACGGACAACGAAGAAGGCAAGCTGGTGGCGGATACCATCTCCGAGCAAAAGCTGCGCAACCATTACAGCAACCGCGACTTCTGCATCCTGTACCGTACCAACGCCCAGAGCCGCGCGTTCGAGGAAAGCCTCCGCAGGATGGCCATCCCGTACAGGATCTACGGCGGCCTTTCTTTCTACCAAAGGAAAGAGATCAAGGACTTCATCGCTTACCTGCGCGTGATCATGAATTCCCGCGACGAAGAGGCGATCAAACGTATCATCAACTATCCCGTTCGCGGTATCGGTAAAACCACCATCGAAAAGGTTTCGATCTATGCGAACGACCAGAACATCACCTTCTGGGAAGTACTGGAAAGGGCAAAGGAATTCGGTTTCAAGGCAGGCACGCTGGAAGCGATAGACGGCTTTGTGACCATGATCCAGAGCTTCCGCATCATGCTGGACAAACACAACGCTTACGAAATAGCGGTGCAGGTAGGTAAAAGCACCAACATCGTGAAAGAGCTGTTCAACGACAAGACCACGGAAGGCCTTGCCCGTTACGAGAACATCCAGGAATTGCTGAACTCCATCAAGGAATTCACCGAAACCCCCAACGAGGACGGTGAGCTGGAAGACAACAAATCCCTGGGCATATACCTGCAGCAGATCACCCTGCTCACCGATGCGGACAATACCAACGACGAGAACAGCGATGTGGTGAAGCTGATGACCATCCACGCTGCGAAAGGGCTGGAGTTCCCGGTGGTGTTCACTGTGGGTATGGAAGAAAGCCTTTTCCCCAGCGGTATGTCCATCAACTCCCGGGAAGAACTGGAGGAAGAAAGGCGTTTGTTCTACGTGGCCGTTACCCGCGCCAAGTCGCGCCTTTTCCTTACCTATGCCAATAGCCGTTACCGTTTCGGCCAGCTGCAGCAGAACGAGCCGAGCCGCTTCCTGGAAGAAGTGCCCGAGCAGTTCCTGGACCGCAGCTACGCAGGCGGCGGCCTCCGCAACAGCGGCAGCCTCGGCGGCGGAGCTTCATGGGGCAATATGTTCGAGAAAAAGAGAACGGCCGCCCCTTCGCAAGGCCCTTCCCCGGCAAGAACGGCTCCCAGGCCCGCATCGGCCACTGCCAGCAACCATACGCCCTCGCCCGGTTTCACGGCGGACAATCCGGCGGAAATGGAGCCCGGCATGGACGTAGAGCATCAGAAATTCGGTTTCGGCAAGATACTCAGCATGGAAGGCGCACCCAACAACCGCATTGCCACCGTGCTGTTCCCGAAAGGCGGCGGCGAAAAGAAGATCATGCTCAACTACGCCAAGCTGATGATCGTAAAGCAACAATAAAACAAACTATTTACGGGGGCTGACTGAAGTAACATTTGGTCAGCCCCTTTTATATTCACCATCATGAGCAGCAGCGATATATTGAAACTCCGCCACTATTGCGCTTACCAGGAGCGCTGCCATATGGAAGTGCGGGAGAAATGCCGGGAGCTGAAGCTGTACGGCGAAGAAGCCGAAGCCGCCATCGCGCACCTGGTGGAAGAAGGTTTCCTGAACGAGGAACGTTATGCCAAAGCCTTTGCCGGCGGCAAGTTCAGGATGCAGCAATGGGGAAAGAAAAAGATCAGCCAGGCCCTCAAGCAGAAACAGATATCCGATTACTGCATCCGTAAAGGGCTGGCAGAGATAGATGCCGGCGCGTACGAACAAACGCTGATGAACCTGGCCGAAAGGAAATATGCGTCCCTGCGCAGCGAACAATACCTGAAACGCCGCTACAAAACCCTGCAATACCTGCTGCAAAAAGGCTATGAACACGAACTGGCGCAGGATGCGATTGAACAAATCGCAAAAAAAGAGGATTAATGAAGGAAATATTTAAAACTTTCTAAACCGCAGTGCCGTAAATTTGGAGTCGTTTTGTAGTAATCTGGAAAATATGTCTGATTTAACGGTCTCGCTCATACAGGCGAATTTGCATTGGGAAGATAAAGCGGCCAACCTGGCCATGTTCGATCAAAAGATCGATTCCATCAAGGAAAGGACGGAAGTGATCATATTGCCTGAAATGTTCAGCACCGGCTTCAGCATGCAAAGCGAACGCCTAGCCGAAACCATGGACGGAAGCGCCGTGCAGTGGATGAAAGCGAAAGCCAAACAGAAAAACGTCATCATTACCGGCAGCCTCATCATCGAGGAGAACGGCGAATATTTCAACCGCCTCATCTGGATGCTTCCCAACGGGCAGTACGGCATCTACGACAAACGCCACCGTTTCGGGTTTGCCGATGAGGACAATCACTACTCCGCCGGCGACAAACGGCTCATTGCCCAGGTAAAAGGCTGGAAAATAAACCTTACCATCTGCTACGACCTGCGCTTCCCCGTGTGGAGCCGCAACACCATACAGGAAAACGGAGAACCGGCTTACGACGTGCTCGTTAACGTGGCCAACTGGCCCGAACGCCGCAACGTGCCCTGGAAAGCCCTCTTGCAGGCAAGGGCGATCGAGAACCAGTGTTATATGATCGGGGTGAACCGTGTGGGCAACGACGGCAACGACATCTATCACAGCGGCGACAGCAGCCTGATAGACCCCATCGGCACGATCATCTACCAAAAGGCGCACGATGAGGACGTGTTCACCTACACCCTTTCCCGCCAGCACCTGGATGAACTGCGTACGCGCTTCCCCTTTATGAAGGATGCCGACCGGTTTATGATCCTGTAAATTGAACGGGAACTTACCTAACTTCGCGGACTATGATCCGCTTTTTTACCAAAGATCAATATAAGAACGGGGTACTGCTTCTATGGGCCGTACTGGCGCTGTTCCAGGCCGGTTTCACCGAGCTGATGGACGATGAGGCATACTATTGGGTATACTCCCGGCACCTGGACTGGGGGTATTTCGACCATCCGCCCATGATCGCGCTGCTGATCAAGGCAGGGTACGCGCTGTTCCACAACGAGCTGGGCGTGCGCCTCGGCATGGTGGCCCTGAACCTAGGCACGCTGGTACTTACTGACAGGCTCATACCGCAGAAAGACAACCGCGTGTTCTACCTCATTCTCGCCGGCATGGGCGCCATGCAGCTGGGCGGCATGCTTGCCGTGCCGGACCTGCCGCTGATCTTTTTTGCCGCGCTGTATTTTTATATCTACCGCCGCTTCCTGGAATCGCAGAGCTGGAAGAATACACTGCTGCTGGGCCTCAGCATGGCATTGATGTTCTACAGCAAGTACCACGGTATTTTGCTCGTGTTCTTTACCGTGCTCAGCAACCTTTCCCTGCTGCGGCTTTACCGTTTCTGGATCGCCGTGCTCATCACCACCGCGTTGTTCTTCCCGCATCTGTACTGGCAGTACACCCATGGTTTTCCCTCGTTGCAGTATCACCTGGTAGAGCGCAATTCCAACCGTTACCACTACAGCCACACGCTGGATTATGTACTGGGGCAGGTGCTGCTGTTCGGCCCGCTGGTGGGCTGGCTGATATTGTATTACGCGTTCCGCACGCCGGTAGTGAGCAGCTTTGAGCGCGCACTGAAGTTCAGCCTGGTCGGCGTGCTCGTGTTCTTCCTGTTCAGCACCTTCAAAGGCCGCGTGGAAGCCAACTGGACCGTGATGATCTTCACGCCGATGTTCATCCTTGCGCACCAGGGAATTGTGAGGCAGGGTTACTCCGTGAAAATATTTCAATACACTTGGGTGGCCTCTTTGCTGCTGGTGTGCGTAACGCGTGTGTACATGGTGTGGGACTTTATGCCCGGAGTGCGCGTGCGGCCGGAGATCCATCACAACCGGGAATGGACCTCCGCCATCGCCGGAAAGGCGGGGGGCAGGCCGGTCGTGTTCTTCAACAGCTACCAGCGGCCTTCCAAATACATGTTCTATACAGGGCATGAATCTTACAGCCTCAACACCATCCCCTCGCGCCGGAGCCAGTATAATTTCTGGCATACGGAAGAAACGCTCTGGGGAAAGGAAGTGCTGATGAGCGCGCCGGATGCTTATTATTTCCAGGGCTACCAGGATGTGGACAGCCTGGGAAGCCCGCAAGGGGATTTCTTCAATCGCATTGAACCGGCCTATTATTCATATTCCCTTATCCAGCTCGAACCGGCGCAACAAACTATCACGGCCAAAAGGAACGAGCCGGTAACGATCCGTTTCGGCGTGAAGAACGGGTATAAGGTCCCGCTTACCTTTTCATCCGCGATGCCGCCCGCTGTAGGATATGCCATCTGGAACAAGGACGATCACAGGCAGATCGTTTACCAGCTGAAGCTGGAGGATGTGCTGAAAAAAGACAGCGTGGACATAACGATCTATATGCCGGAGAAACAAGGCGAATACAAGCTGAAGGCCGGCATTTCAGCGCCGCCTGATCCACGGTCCCTGATGACCCATAACAGCCCCGTGATAAAACTGAATGTTGAATTCTGACGATAAACGTGAGGCCGTTCCGCTTTAGCCGGAACGGCCTCTTGTATAATAGGCACAACCTGCCAATCCTCGTACTTCCTTCCCCGTTATCTTTTTCCCGATTGGATAAATCAATTTCCGGATTCGATCCCTTTGCCTGACGCCAGCCCGCTACCTTTG
>CBFHAF010000192.1:0-7760 GCA_965653435.1 uncultured Chitinophaga sp. | reverse complement strand
GCCAACTACGCTGAAATGGTCAATAATTACGACTGGTTCAAAAGCATCTCTTTCCTAAGCTTCATCCGCGACGTGGGGAAACATATCACCGTCAATTACATGATGGCCAAAGATTCTGTGAAAAAGAGGCTGGAAGGGGAAAGCGGGATGTCTTTCACCGAGTTTTCCTACCAGATGATCCAGGGTTACGATTTCTATCATCTTTATACCGCGAAGAATTGCAAGATGCAGATGGGCGGGTCCGACCAATGGGGCAATATCGTCACCGGCACCGAGCTGGTGCGCCGCATCGGCGGTGGCGAGGCCTATGCCTTCACCTGCCCGCTCATCAAGAAAAAGGACGGTACCAAGTTCGGGAAATCAGAAAGCGGCAACGTTTGGCTGGACCCCGCTAAAACCACCCCCTACCAGTTCTACCAGTTCTGGCTGAATGCAGATGATGAAGATGCGGAAAGCTACATCCGCATATTCACTTTTCTTGACGAGCCTACGGTAAACGGCCTGATCACCGAACACCGCCAGGACCCGGGCAAACGCGTGCTTCAGAAGCGCCTGGCCCAGGAAGTGACCACTTTCATCCACGGCGAAGCAGAATTTGAAGCGGCCCTTAAAACCACGGAGAGCCTGTTCAGCAAAAACGCCGGCGTGGACGTGCTCAAAACCATGACCGAAGAACAGCTGCTGCAAACACTGGCCGGCGTGGACCTGAAGGAAATGCCCGCCACGGCGCTTGCAGAACAGAAAGACGTCGTGACCTTCCTCGCGGAAGCGGGCGTATTCGCCAGCAAAGGGGAAGCCCGCAAGCTGATACAGGGCGGCGGCATGAGCATGAACGGCCAGAAGATCACCGCGGTTGACCTTCGGATCACGGAAGAATCACTGCTCAATGGCAAAAACATCCTCTTCCAGAAAGGGAAGAAAAATTATATCCTCGTAAAGTTCATATAAGAACTTTACGGTTATCAACGGCGCAGCACAGCATCATCCTGTGACTGCGCCGTTTCTGTTTCCACGGGGAAGCCTTTCCGCATCCATACCGAGATACCCGCGCTCATCACGTACACATGCTCAAACCCCATGTTCCGGGCTCTTTTGGCGGCATAAGGCGCCGCGCCGCAGAGGGCGTCCTGGCAGTAGAAGACCAGGGTATCGCTTTTGTTGTCGCTGAGCTCGTGCGCGGAATAGTCCCCGGGATCGAGATGTCGGGCGCCGGGAACGTGGTGGCGGCTGAAGGAAGCGCAGGTATTGTTGTCGATGGCGACAAATCCCGGCTCTCCCAGCCTCCGGCGCACTTCTTCCGGGGATATTTCGGCCAGTCCGAAGAGCCTGGTGGTGGTAATCCTCGTTTGCATAATGATCGTTTTACTGCAAATGTCTGAGGGGGGAGTGACAAGGGTGTGTCAGGAGGGAAGGACTGAGATTCAAATTTCCTGGCCGGTTCAATAGATCCAATAATAAAAAAGGCGCATTGCGATGCCCGCAATGCGCCTTTTTATGTAAAGGATCAAATCACTTCAGATCATACTTGTACTTATACCGCTCGTACAACTGTTTATGCTTATCCTCGAGGCTTACTTCACGGCCCTGGATGTAAGCGCGGGTGATCACATTTGATTTCATATCCAGGATGTCGCCGGTGCTTACCACGATGTTCGCATCTTTACCCACTTCGAGGGAACCGGTTTTATCGGCAATGCCGAGGATCTTTGCGGCATTGAGCGTGATGGCGCTGAGCGCCTCTTCCTTCGTCATGCCGTAAGCGCCCGCAGTACCGGCATTGAAGGGCAGGTTGCGTTGCTGCCAGAACCCTTCGTTGCTGATGCAGAACAGTATGCCTGCTTTTTGCAGCTGGGCAGGTGTCTTATAGGGCTGGTCCACATCATCGTCTGCCATTACGGGCAGGCTGTGCGGCTGGCTGAGGATCACGGGGATGTTGTATTTCTTCAGCACGTCGGTGATCATCCAGGCGTCTGTTCCTCCAACGATCACCACATCGATATCAAACTCTTTCGCAAAATCAGCCGCTACGATCAGTTCCTTCACCAGGTCCGCATGAATAAAGAGTTTCTGCGACTTGTTGAAGAGGCCTTTTACGGCTGCGTACTTCAGGTTCGTTTCAGCACGCTGCCCCGCGGCGGCATAAGCCTGCGCTTCGCGGAGAAAGGATTTTACGCTGGCTATTTTTTCCATGGCTGCCTTTACCGCGTCTGTAGCAGGGCCAGCCGCTGCGCCGCCAAATGGGTTGGCGCGGGGCATCAGGCGGGGCATGAAGAAATGAATGCCGTTGTCTGTTTTATAAGCAGCGTCTTCCCAGTTCCAGGCATCCAGCTGCACTACAGAGGAGCTGCCGGACAGCAGGCCGCCCTGCGGAACCACCTGCGCCAGCAAAATGCCGTTGGTGCGCAGTGTCGCTATTACTTTAGAGTCTGTATTGTAGGAAACGATGGAACGCACGGAAGGATTGATCTCCCCTACTTCTTCGTAGTCGTTGGTGGCGCGTACGCTTTCTACTTCGGTGAGGCCCAGGTTGCTTTCCGGGGCGATCAGGCCGGGATAGATGTGCTGGCCGTTCGCGTCAAACACTTTCACATCGCCGGCGGGAATGGACACATTGGCGCCCACTGCCATGATCTTGCCATTATTGAACCCGATCGTGCCGTTCGCGATCACCTGGCCGTTGCCTACGTGAATGGTGGCATTCCTGAGGAACACCAGTCCCTGCTGCGGCTTGGCGGGGTACACCGTTTCCTGCGCACGGAGGGCGGTGCTGCAGAGGGAAAGGCCCAGTATATAAATGAATGTCTTTTGCATGTTGTTTCGATTTTCGATTGATTACTGCTGATGAGCATCGTCCATAATATGATGCTGGTGGCCCGCCTGGAGGTCTTCGCAATGGTAGATCTCCTCGCGGCTTGGTACGGGCCTTGCCATGGGAACGCCTTTTTTCTTCTCGCCGAGCATTTTGCCGATAAGGCGGTTACGCTCTTCCGCAATTCGTTTGCGCAGCTCAAGGTCCTTATCGCGGTCGAAGTAAATAATACCGTCCACCATTGTTTTTTCAGCTTTTGCATAGATGCTCAGCGGATGATCGCTCCAGAGCACGAGGTCCGCATCTTTACCGGCCTTGATGCTGCCGATGCGGTCTGCCACGCGCAGGAGCGTCGCGGGGTTGAGCGTTACCATTTTCAACGCGTCCTCTTCAGCCATGCTCCCGTATTTCACGCTCTTGGCCGCTTCCTGGTTCAGGCGGCGGGCCATTTCAGCGTCGTCGGAGTTGATGGCAACGGTAAGGCCTACACGTTGCATGATAGTTGCGTTCTGCGGGATAGCGTCCACCACTTCCATTTTGTACGCCCACCAGTCTGCAAAGGTAGATGCGCCTGAGCCATGCGCTTTCATTTTATCCGCTACTTTATACCCTTCCAGGATATGGGTAAAGGTATTTACCTGGAACCCGTACTGGTCGCCGGCTTTCAGCAGCATGTTGATCTCGCTCTGCACATAGGAGTGGCAGGTGATGAAACGTTTTTTGTTCATGATCTCCACAAGCGCGTCCAGCTCCAGGTCGCGGCGTTTGTTGGGACCGGCTTTTTCATAATCCCTGGCGCGGGTGAAAGCATCTGCCAGCACCTGTTCAACACCCATGCGGGTCTGCGGGAAACGCACACGCTGGCGGTCACCCCAGTTGGATTGTTTTACGTTTTCGCCCAGCGCGAACTTGATGAAGCCATCCCAGTTCCTGAACTTCAGGTCTTCCGCATTGGCGCCCCAGCGCAGCTTGATCAGCTGGCTTTGCCCGCCGATGGTATTGGCGGAACCGTGCAGCAGGTGGCTGGAAGTAACGCCGCCGCTCAGCTGGCGGTAGATGTTCACATCGTCTGGATTTATTACGTCGGCAATACGCACTTCGGAAGTAACGGATTGCGTGCCCTCGTTCACCCCGCGGCTGATGGCGATGTGGGAGTGCTCATCCAGAATACCGGGCGTGAGGTGCTTGCCGGTGCCGTCTATCACGCGGGCATTGCCTGCGGAAAGATTTTTACCGACCTGCGCGATCTTGCCGTTACGGACCAGTACGTCCGCACCTTCCAGCTTGCCTTCCTTTTCGTTGGTCCAAACGGTAGCATTGCGGATCAGTACATCCTGCTGCGCAGGGAGTGTTTCACTGCCGTAACCTGAGAAAGGAAAATAGAGCTTCCCGTATTGCGGGGCCTCTTTTTTCTTTACGGAATCTTCTTTGGCTGGCACGGTTGCCGAGAACACGGCTTCCCAGGTAACAGGCTGGCCCTTATCGTCGATGCCGGAACCGCTCCAGGTATTCACTGCGCCGGGCTGTTGGCCGATAACGCCGCTCAGGCGAATCTGCTGGGAATTATCCTTTTTATTATTGATCACAAGCTTCACCAGCTGCCCATCCACTTCGATCTTGCCGGGAATGGTGTCTTTATTCACCAGGCTCAGCGAAGCGGGCGTGCCTTTTACGGTCACCGGGTAAGTGGCGCTGCCGTTTGGATAAGTGAGGGTGATATTGTAAGTGCCGCGCAGATCCTTCCAGCCGTCGGTTTTCAGCACATATTGGTTACCCTGCACCCAGTTCTGGAAGAACACGGTGTTCTCCTGGAAAACGGGGCCGGAAGTGATGATGAAGTTGGCCAGCTTGCCCGCGTCCAGGCTGCCGATTCGGTCGTAGGCCTTTAATACTGTGGCGGGCGTTTTGGTGAGCGCTTCCAGCGCTTTCTGTTCTGAAAGACCATATTCTATGGCTTTGCGCAGGCCGGAGAGGAATGTTTTCGCATCTTTCAGATCTGCGGCGGTAAGGCAAAAAGGAATATTGGCCTTTTCGAATGCAGCGGCCTGTGTGGGCGCCAGTTCCCAGTGTTTCATATCTGAGAGTGCCACGAAACGGGCGTCGTTAGGGTCTTCCACGTCCATAGCCTGGGGATAGTTCACCGGCAGGATGAAGGTAGCCTTGGTGGCGGCTATTTCCGGGATACGCTGGTATTCGTTGCCTCCTGCTTTAATGATATATTGCACGCCGAACTCGTCGCCGATCTTATCCGCACGCAGTGCGTTCCATTTCTCATTGGCGTCGAAGATCTGGGGAAGGCCCTGGTTGTCGTTCCAGGCCTGTAGGCTGAGGTTCACGCCTTCTTTGGCTGGATTTCCTTTGTACCACTGCGCATCCAGGTATTGCTGGCGCAGCAGGGCGATGGTGCCCATGAGGGAACCGGGATAATCCTGGGTGGATGAGCCTTTGTCGAATGAATAATTGGCAGAGGCCTTTTCGCGGAGGATGGTCAGGTTCTCACGGTCGTCTGACGCAAGGCTGACGAGCACGCCGGTACCGCGGGCGATACCATCCTGCTGGTGGCTGAGCACCACACCGAAACCCTGCTCGCGGAGGGTTTTGGCTTTGGATTCGTCTGCGGAAAAGAGCTGCACGGCATTTACCTCGCTTTTGATGGCCTGGTTCCAGCCGTAAGGGCCTTTGGTGCCGGTAAGCATCTGCGGTGCTGCGCCCCCGCGGCCGCCAAAGGTACGGGGTTGGGCGGCGGGCATGCCGTAGTCGCTGTAAATGTCTACAAAAGAGGGATAAATGAATTTCCCTTTACAATCGATCACCACGGCATCTTTCGGGATAGCGGCGCCGGCGCCCACTGCGGTGATCTTTCCGTCGCGGATCACGAGGGTGGCGTCTTTCAATGTGTTTTGTGCGTCTTTTACAATGGTGGCATGGGTGAATGCATAACATGATTCACGGGGACTGGCAACGCCATTTACCGGCCAGGTTTGCTGGGCCTCGGCTGCAAAGCCGGCCAGCAGGCATCCTACAACGCTCAATACGGAACGGTACCGTAAACGCGTTATCAGGAAGCGGCGGTGCTTCTTCCCTTGCGCCGGCAATGTGGCACCGGCAGGTAACGGATTTGATTTCATTCGGTTTAACTTTTAAGAATTTAGATGATGGCTGATTCCGCCGGGCACAGGTTTAGATCATGGTATTTCCGGCATACGGTCACAATACAGCTACAAGTGCTAAATTTAACAAATGATTGACCGCATATCGTACTATTTTAGTATAAATTTTACGAGCGGTATAATACTTGCAGGAAAACTGAGAATTCACAGCTATGAAAAATAAGACATGGAGCCTCCTTATACTGTTCTTCCTCGCCCTGGGAACAGCTTATGCGCAGGATACCGCGAAAACGCGGAAAGACCGCTGGGATGCGGCCGGCAAAGCCGACAAGCTGAGCGACAAGCTCTACCGGGAGCTGGATCTTACGAAAGACCAGCATAAAAAGATCTACGACATCAACGAGGACATTTCCAAACGCCGCGATGCCGCCCGGCAGAACACTGCGCTCACTTCCCGCCAGCGCATGCAGGTATACCAGCAGCTGGACGCCGAGCGCAGCAACCGGTTCAAATCCGTGCTTTCTTCCGCACAGTACAAAAAGTGGAATGACTGGGAAATGAAGAAGAAAGCGCATATGGAAGAGAAAATGGACCGCCGGCAGGATAAAAGGCAGGCCCGTAAAGCGGATCATTGATGGAAACCGTTCTGCAACAGGCAGTTGCCATCTTTGAGCATGCCGTGGCTGCCGTGCAGCCGCAGCAGTTCATGCGCAGGGCCCTGCAAAACATCGCCTCAACTGATATTGCACCTTCACGCATCTTCCTGCTGGGCGCGGGAAAAGCCGCTGCATCCATGGCGCTGGAAGCCGAGAAAATACTGGGCGGCCGCATCACGCAAGGGCTCGTTGTCACCAATCACCTGCCCGCCTATACGCTGCAAAAAACCACTGTTATTACCGCCGCGCATCCTGTGCCGGACCTCAACAGCATCATTGCCGGCACCGCCATGCTGAATATGGCGTCAGCCTTCAAGCCGGGAGACATGGTGATATTCCTGCTTTCCGGCGGGGCATCATCCCTGCTGGCTGATGTGCCGGAAGGCGTTACCATGGAGGAATTGCAGGAACTGTTCAACGCCTTGCTGAAAAGCGGCGCGGATATCCGGGAAATGAACACCGTGCGCAAACACCTCTCTTCCATCAAAGGCGGCCAGCTGGCACGCGCGCTGCAGCCCGCGGATGTGTTCACCATCATCCTTTCCGACGTTCCGGGCGATGATCCGGCTGTGATCGGCTCCGGGCCTACCGTAGCGGACCCATCCACATTCACCGAAGCCTGGATCGTACTTGAAAAATATCATCTCACCGAAGGATTGCCCGACGGCATCCTGCAACATATTAAGAACGGCATCGCCGGCATTATCCCGGAAACAGCCAAACCGGGCGATCTTTCGCATTCCACCCACCTCATCGCAGCCAGCAACAGCATAGCGCTGGAGGCCGCCGCTGAAAAGGCAAGGGGCCTTGGTTACCATGCCCGCATCCTCACTGGCGCGGCTACCGGCGAAGCCAGGGAACTGGCCGCATCCCTCGCCGAACTGGCGCTGGGTTACGAAGGCCCTTACCCTGCCTGCCTTCTGGCCGGCGGTGAAACCACCGTGAAAGTGACCGGTGCAGGATTGGGCGGCCGCAACCAGGAGCTGGCGCTGGCAACGGGATTATTACTTCAAAACGCCCCTCATATCACTTTCCTCTCTGCTGGCACAGACGGCATAGACGGCCCCACGGATGCCGCAGGCGCGGTGATCAACGCTTCCGTGCTGGCTACGGCGCCCGATCCCCGGCCATTCCTGGAGCAAAACGACAGCTGGCATTTTTTTGAGCAGGCCGGCACCCACGTCA
>CBFHAF010000191.1:0-7776 GCA_965653435.1 uncultured Chitinophaga sp. | reverse complement strand
GCCGTACCACATGGCGTCTATTCCCATTTTGCACCAGTCGTCTTCCACACCATATGCCCATTGCGAATCCGTCACGTCTTTTGCTTTGAATACCTGCCATCGGCGCACCATTTCACCGTTCACGGCATTCACGTACCGCGCGCCGATGAAATACCTGTATTCATCGTCCTGGATATCGAAGAAGACGCCGAATGCGCGCATAGCCTGCTCGCTGAGGCCTTGCCTGTCCTGCTCCGGCGTGTAGGCATACCATAACTCGTATTGCCGCAGGCCCCTCGGCAGATGCGTGGTAAGCCGTTTGATGCCATGTGAAAGGCTTCCCGGCGCAGGCGCTTCCGTGTAGGGATTGGCTACGGGCCGCGTGGACAGTTTCAGGGAATAGGTACCGTCCATCGAGCCATGCGTACCCGCCAGCCTGAAACTGGCGCTGCTGAGCATCAGCGGGCCCCACTGCGTTTTATCGACATGGCTGTACCTGAGCGTATTAAAATCCTTCCCGACATAATTGGGATGCAGGTCCATCCAACCGTTCAGCCCCCTGTCGAAATCATCATAGCAGATGATCCTTTTCAGCGGCTGGTATTTGTTCAAACCTGCTTCCAGCGCAATCACTTGTTGCATATTTTATTTTTCTTTTAGTTTATCGTTGATAGAATAATATGTCAGCCCCTGCAATCCTTTTTTCCCGGGGAAAATGCAGCTGGCAAGGTACCCGATGATGTAGCAGCTCAGGAAACCGATAGCGCTGTACAACCAGAAGCTGAGCGGTGTCATGGTTTTCACCAGGTACAGGATAAACCCGCTGCAGACGGCGCCGATCAACACCCCCGTGGAATTGGCCCTTCGGGTGAAGATACCCAGCATGAACAAAGCCGTGGAAGCGCCGATGAACAGGCCGGTGATCTCCTGGAACACATCCAGTATGGAGCCTACGTCTATATACACCAATACCAGCGAGAGCCCCGTCGCAAAAACGCCCAGCACCACCGTGGCAACCCTTGCGGTGACGGCCGTCTGTTTTTGCGTGATGTTCTTTTTATACCTGCCGTAAAAGTCTGTCGTAAAAATGGTCGCCACACTGTGTATGGAGCCTTCGAGCGTGGACATGGAAGCCGCGAATATAGCAGCGATGATCAGCCCGCTGAGCCCTACCGGCGCGCGTTGCGCGATGAACATCGGCAATATGCCGTCTGATGCGATGGAGGGATTCAGCTGGTCCGGATGCTGCTTGTAATAGATATACAGCGCCGTTCCGAGGCCATACACTACGAGCGCCCATGGTATAGACACCGCCACATCCGCCCAAACGCTCCTTTGCGCCTGCTTCAGGCTGCTGGTGGTCATATACCGCTGTACCACGGCCTGGTCGCTGGTGAGATTACCGAGGCGGATGAAGATGTTCCCGATCAGGATCACCAGCAGTGAAGAGGAAGTGAAATTCCATTCGCTCTCGCCGAGGCTGAATTTGTGATCGGCGATACCCTGCATGAAAAAGTCGCTGAGCCCGCCTTTTAATCCTGCAATGGCCAGCACGATGCAGACGATACCGCCGCCAAGCAGCAGCACAGCCTGCGCCACTTCTATCCATATCACCGCTTCGATGCCTCCCATTACGGTATACGCTGTGCTCAGCACGCCCATGATCAGAATACAGGTGACCGTATCCAAAGGCGTAACCGCGGCCAGCGCCAGCGAGGGAAGGTACAGCACCAGCCCCATCCGCGCCAGCTGGTAAAACACGAACACTGAAGCTGCAAACAGCCGGGCGCCGGAATTAAAACGTTCCTCCAGGTAATGGTAAGCGCTGGCCACGTTGATCTTCCGGATGAACGGGATGTATGCCCGCGTTACAATGGGCACGGCGATGAACCAGGTGAACACGCCGGCAAAGTAGGCCCAGTTCACGGCATAGGCTTTCGCCGGTATGCTCATAAACCCGATGGCGCTCACCTGCGTGGCCATGATGCTGATGCCCGCAGCCCAGTAGGGAATATTTTTGCTCCCCAGCAGGTAGTCCTGCGAGGTTTGTTTTTTCTTTGAGAAGTAATAGCTGATAAGGCCGATCCCCGCAAGGTAAAGCACCAGCGTGGTGTAATCTATCCAGCCGAACTGGCTTTTTTGCCGTACGGTTTGCGGCGTGGCCATTTGTATTGAGCTGGTGCGCACACCAGGCCGCAATTCCCCGCCAACCAGCAGCAGCCTGTTATGCCAGCGTACCGCCGCAGCGCCCGCTACCCCGGCGGGCACGGTACCGAATTCCATCCAGGTGTTGGTGATGGTATGATAAGCCAGCACATTGCCAGGCATACGATAATTGTCTCCCAGCGCAATGGCCTTATCCGCATCATGCCCGTCGGACCCGCTAAAGAGCAGCAGATGCGTTTGCCCCAGCGGCAGTACGGAACTGTAGAACGCCGCCCTGGGCAACGTTTCCAGGGGCTTCCACTTATTACGGCGCGGGTCGTAGGAAAAACCGTCTTTCAGATAACCCCCTGTTCCTTTTCCGCCGAAGAAATACAAACATTCGTATTCACCGTTGCTTTGCGCGGCCATCGCCGCACCGGAACGTGCGGCGCCAGGCCATGCGCGCAGCCGTTGCCATTGCCGGTTACCCTGGGGCGACAGATCCAGCCGCCAGAAGCTCTGCTGCGGGATGGAATTTCCATCCTGCCCGCCCGCGATGTAAATATGTTGACCGATCCTCGCCGCAGATAAAGAGGACAGCGCCGCCGGCAGCCGGGGAAAAGCCGTATCTGTCTCAACTTTTCCGGCAACCGGGTTCCAGCGCAAAAGGAATATTTTATCAGAAACCGATTGGCCGTCTGTACCGCCCATTACCAGCAAACCGGCATCCAGGCCCACTACCGCCGCATTGGCCAGTGGCGCGGGCAATCGTCCCGCGCCGGTCCATTCCAGGGCATTGGCATCTTTCGAAATGTAGATGCTGTCGTACACATTTTTTTTACCGCCCTGTTGAATGGGTTTGTTAAAATTACTGCCTCCCGCTACGACCAGCACGCCATTGCTGACGCCTGCGGCTGTATGGCTGAGCCCTTCTTTTACGGGAAGGCTGCCGGGCTTGCTCCACGAAAGGCCCTGTGCCTGCGCAGCCAGAGGCACTATTATAAAAATGCCCATGCACCATAACCCAATATTCTTCATTAAGCTGATCCGCATATTATTTTGAATTTTCCAGCAGCCACTTTAAGCTGAACCGCGCGATTGAAACGGTATCCGGCATATGCTTTGCTCCGCCGTGACCGTATAAACAAATGATACTTTTATCCGGCAGCACCGCCATGTCGGAATATGTACTGCTACCTTCCTGGAGCAGCCTGCTTACCGGCCAGGTTGCTCCTTCATCCCTGCTAAGCCTGATGGTAAGGTCCCTTCTTTTTTTAAGGTCGGCCGGCTGTGAAACCAGGATGATATCAGGTTTGAATGCGTAGCGGGCGATGCCGATATCGCAAACGGCGCCGGTCAGGCCTTTATCGTACACGATTGGCGCGGACCAGCTCAGGCCTTTGTCGCGGCTTACAACCTTCGCCTGGAAGGAACTGTCCTGCTTCGTATACGTGCGTCCTATCAGCAGGATATCCCCATTATTTTTTTCCACGATCTGCGATTCATTGAGTTCTCCTACCGGGGCGTCTCCGCCAACTTTCCACGTTTTACCGTGATCGTCGCTGTAAATGCAGTTCACCCCGTATTTCCGTCCGGCAGCGGCAAAGGAAATAGATCTCCGGTGCCATACCGGAACCACCAGCCTTTTGTTCTTCAGCTGGATGCCATGGCCCGGGCCGGGCAGATGAAAGGTCCATCCGTTAGGGCTTCCGTCGAACAGCCGGGTGATCTCCGCAGGAGCGGACCATGACAGGCCGTCGTCTTGGCTGGTGATATAAAATACCTGCGTGCTGTCGTTCCTGTGATTCAGGGCGTAGAACAGGAAAAGTTCCTGCGTGCTGCGGTCCTGCACGATGGTGGGGTTAGTCCAGGATTGGCCGTTGCTGCTGCTCACCAGGGTAGAGGCAGAGAATGTCTTCCCTCGATCCGTACTTCGTTTCAGCGCGATATGATGCGCGCCGTCGTCCTTGCTTTCCGTGATGCGTGCTTCCGCGAACGCCAGGATCGTTCCTTTTTTGGTAACGGCCAGGCCATATACGAAATGCGCCAGGATGTTGTTCTCATTGGCCTGCCAGAGCACCGTTCTCTGCGGCTCCTGCTGCCCTTTCGCGAGCAGCGCGCACAGCAGCAGCATTGGCGTCAGTATCCTGTTTATTTTTACCATTGCGGGTTCTGTTTGATCTTTGGATTGAGTTTGACCTCATTGGTGGGAATCGGGAAAAGCAGGTGCTTATCGGTCACCGGGTATTCGGGGTGGATGGATTTGATGGTTTGCACCAGGCGTTTTGTCCTCACCAGGTCAAACCAGCGGTGACCTTCAAATCCAAGCTCCAGCACCCTTTCATTCAGCACAGCATCGCGGAATGTTTCTTTGGTCAACCCCTGCAGATCGGCCGGCGTTGCGGAGGGGTTTGAGCCGTTCCTGTTCCTGGCCCTTGCCCTTATGGCATTGATCATCGCGTACGCCTCATTTGTCGGGCCGGAAATTTCATTCAGCGCTTCCGCTCTCATCAGGTACACATCGGCCATCCTTAATACTACGAAATTACCGCCAAATGCGGCCGCGTCCCGTGTGGCGGCGTTTTTATTCACATACTTCCTGGCCGGGCTGGGATATGGTACTGCCAGCTGCTGCCAGGTGACCGTATTCCCGTTCTTATCCGGGCCGGAGGTATAAAACGTACATTCCTTGCGGTAGTCATTGTCAGGATACCGGTTAAAATATGCTACTTCAGATGCGATACCGCCGCCGTCGGAAGCAGCCTGGCCGGGAACGACCAGCATTCCCCTGGGCAATGCAAATGCACCAAATATGCTGAGCTCGCCGGAAGAGATCAATACACGGTCGCCCTGCCACTCGAATAAAGATTCCCTGTTAAACTCATCTTCCGCGCCAATGGCTTTTTCATAATCAGGCAAAAGCGTATGCTGCGGCATGGCGATCACTTCGCTGCAAAGGTCCGCGCATCGCTGGTAATCGCCCTGTTGCGAGGCAACAGAGGATGCCCTTGTAAGATATACTTTTGCCAGCAATGCCCTGGCAGCTCCTTTCCTGGCCCTTCCGTTCTGGTTGGTGGGCGCAAGGCGTTCTCCGGAATATGCCAGGTCTTCAATGATCTGGCCGTAGATGTCGGCGGCGGGGGACCTTGCGATATCCACTTCATTGAGCGAAGCCACTTCAAAGGTCACCAGCGGCAGATCCCCCCACAACCTGACACCATAAAAATAACTCAGCGCCCGTAAAAACCGGGCTTCCGCCAGGTACTGGGTTTTCAGGGAATCATTCATCTTTATGCCCGCTACCCGGTTGATAACGATATTAGCCGCATTGATGGCGGCAAACATATTGTTCCATACTCTGTATATATCATCGTTATCTGCCACGTAACTGAATTCATCCAGCGGTTTCTGCGGGGCAAGCATGGGCGACAGGCATTCGTCCGACGCGAACCAGGTGATGTACTGCAGCCGCCTTGCAATGAATGTTTCGCTGTTGCTGCCGATCGCGTCGTAAGCGCCTGTAAGCGCAACGAATGCATCTTCCGCTGTTTGATAATAATTCTCCGGTGAGAGGAAGCTCTGCGGCTTTTCTTCCAGGAATTTGCTGCATGATGCGAACAACATGCCGGCCAGCAGGAAAAGAAAAATATGTTTCATGATGGGATACATTTTTTGTTTAGAACTTCAGGTTAATACCGAACATGAGCGTTGTGGCTGTCGGGTAGTCTCCCCCGCCATCGGGATCATACCCGATGTAGTCCGTACGCGTCAGCAGGTTTTGCCCGGACACATACACGCTCGACCCCGCCAGCTTCGGCAGCAGCGCCGAAGGGAAAGTATAACTGAGCTGTACGTTGCGGACCTTCAGGTACGAAGCATCCATCAACTGGTACGAGGAAGTGAGCACATTGCTGAAACCTGCCCGCGGTATGTTGCTGCCCTGGTTGCGGGAAGACCACCTGTCCAGCAGCCTCACCGATTTGTTCCCGGCATCCGACGGGTCCGTGAGGCCGGTATTCTCCACCCTGTCGGCCCCGGCGGCACCCTGGAGGAATACCGTCAGCGAGAAATTCTTAAACCCGAACGAGCTGTTGAGCCCATAGATGAATTCAGGAAGGGAATTGCCCATCACGATCCGGTCGTCAGCATTCAGAAGACCGTCCTTGTTCACGTCCTGGTATTTTGCATCGCCGGGTTTAACATTCACCTGCGCGGTTTGCGCATCGATCTCCGCCTGGTTGTGGAACACGCCTTCATACACGTAACCGAGGAAGTTGCCGGGAGGATACCCAACGAACAAAGTAGTGGATGTGGCACGGCCCAGCGAAGTGACCTTCGCTTTATTGCGGGCGAAGTTCACATCGGCCGTCCAGGTGAAATCGCCGGTGAAGATGTCCCCGCCAAGGTTCAGCTCGAACCCTTTGTTCTGCAACCCTCCGGTGTTGTACAGGGCACTGCTGTAGCCGGAATAGGCCGGCAGATCGACGGTAAACAACAGGTCCCGGGTATCTTTTTTATAATAATCCGCGGTCAGCCTCAAACGGTTATCGAAGAAGGCAAGATCAAGACCGATATCCCACTGCGCCGTTTTTTCCCATTTCAGTTCGCCGTTTGCCAGCCTGGTGTGGCGCGCTGCGGGAAATAACTTGTTGTCGAAGATGTAGAAATTGGAAGTGGAAAGCGTGGCGAGGGATTGATAGCTGCCGATCTCCTGGTTGCCGGTAAGACCGTAGCTGCCCCTGATCTTCAGGTCTGAAAGGAATTTCAGCTCTTTCATGAACGGCTCTTCAGACAAGCGGTAGCCCGCAGCCACTGAAGGGAAATATCCCCATTTGTTAGAAGCGCCGAACTTCGACGAACCGTCTGCCCTGAAAGATGCGGTAAGCAGGTATTTGTTATCATACTGGTAGTTCACTCTTCCCAGAAAAGACGCCATGCTCCATTCGTTCACCGAAGAATTGATGATCGTGGAGCCGGTAGCGCTGCCGATGGAGTTAATGCCCAGCCTGTCG
Organism: uncultured Chitinophaga sp.; assembly: GCA_965653435.1. Classification (GTDB taxonomy): domain Bacteria; phylum Bacteroidota; class Bacteroidia; order Chitinophagales; family Chitinophagaceae; genus Chitinophaga. The sequence continues at coordinate 640 of CBFHAF010000191.1, read as the reverse complement.
TCCGCGAAGCCTGAAGGCTCGGTGGTAGTGCTGAAGTCATGTTCCTTTTGCCAGGAAAAGCCGCCCAGCAGCTCCACGTTATGTTTTTCACGGAAGATCTTTGTGTACCTGATCGTATTTTCGTTGAGCACATTGGTGACCTTCCTCTCACCGATCATGCCCAGGCCGCCCAGCAGCCCGCCAATGTAGGTGGTGGCCCTGGGATAATATTCCTGGTTGTTCCTGTTGATAAGGTTCACACCAAAGAGCGATTTGAACGTTAGATTTTCAATGGGCTTGTATTCCAGGGCAACGTTACCGAGGAAATTGTCGCCTGTCAGTTTATTCCTGATGGTCAGGAGTGAAGCCACCGGGCTTTCGGCTTTTGCCGCATTGTACCAGTAATCCACATACCTGCCATTTTCGTCGAATACCGGAATGGTGGGCGAAGTAGCATATATTTTTTCGCCAACGGACCGTACGTTGCCTCCCCCGGCTCCGCTGGTGGGAACCGACCGGTTGATGGTGCGGGCGAAAGACAGGGATTGGGAGAACTTTATTTTTTCGCTGAGCTTTGCATCCGCATTCACACGGAAAGAGTAACGCTTCAGGTTCGAATTGATCACGATACCGTCCTGGTTGAAATAGTTGCCGGACACAA
>CBFHAF010000190.1:0-7783 GCA_965653435.1 uncultured Chitinophaga sp. | reverse complement strand
AGAAATTATTTGAATTAAGAAAAAGAATTATTTTAGCGCAAAATTGACTTCAAGCATAGGTAATGAATTACGAAATCAAAACACAGGGCAAATTTAAGTACATCGAAGAAGGAGAAGGAGAACCGGTGATTCTGCTGCACGGCTTATTCGGCGCCCTGAGTAATTTCAGCGGTCTGCTCGAATATTTCAAGCAGTACAACAAAGTGGTGATCCCGATGCTTCCCCTGTTTGATCTGAATATCCTGGAAACCTCCGTAGGCGGCCTGGCCAAATACGTGCACAAATTCATTGAGACCCGCGGTTACAACGACTTTCACCTGATGGGCAACTCCCTTGGAGGGCATGTTGCGCTCGTGTATATCCTGAAACACCCCGAGAATGTAAAGTCCCTCATCCTGACCGGCAGCTCCGGCCTCTTTGAGAACGGCATGGGAGAAACCTATCCCAAACGCGGTGATTACGATTACATCCGCAAAAAAACCGAGCTTACCTTCTACGATCCGGCCATGGCCACCAAAGAACTGGTAGACGAAGTGTTCGAGATCACCAGCAACCGGCTGAAAGTGATCAAGATCATCACCCTCGCCAAATCCGCCATCCGCCACAACCTGGGAGACGAGCTGAAGACCATTCAAACGCCCACCCTGCTCATCTGGGGCAATAACGACACCGTAACCCCGCCTATGGTTGGCGAGGAGTTCCACCGGCTTATCCCTAACTCCGAGCTTCACTTCATCGACAAATGCGGCCATGCGCCCATGATGGAAGTGCCCGACGAGTTCAATGTGATCATGCACGACTTCCTGAAAAGACTGAACAGCAAGGCTGTAGGAGCCAATGCGGGCTAACCGCTCATCCCGGCTGCTGCGCCATTGCTCCGTGTTTATGTAATTTTTAATACTCCCTGTTGGCGGTATTGGAATATTCTTTGCTATTATTGTAGCTGAAACACGAACGAATATGTTGGCACAGGAACTCATCTCTACCGTTGTGCCGGTACTCCACTCGATGGATACCGGTGCAAAAGCATTACGCCTTATGAACGAATTTCATTTGACGCAGCTGCCGCTGGTGGTGGATAACAAGTACCTGAGCCTGGTGGAGGAAGACCAGATACTGGATTGGGAAGACCCAGACCTGCTGCTGGAAACCGCCACCATCAGCACGCTCAAGCCCGCAGTGCTGGAAGGTGCGCACTTTTACGAAGCGCTGAAACTCTTTTATGATCTCAAGCTCTCCGTGCTGCCCGTGATCACCCGGGAAGGGGAATACCTCGGCCTCATCACCAAAGACAACCTGCTGGCCATCCTCGCGCAATACAACGGCGTGAAGGAGCCCGGGGGCCTGCTGGTGCTGGAAGTGGAACCGAGAGACTACAGCCTGAGCGAAATAGCCCGCATCGCGGAAAGCAATGAAGTAACCCTCCTCAGCGTTAATACAATCAATAATCCCGGCACCGCCAAGCTGGAAGTACTGCTCAAAACCAACCGGCAGGACATGCAGGGGCTGGTAGCCACGTTCGAGAGATTCAATTACACCATCAAATACATGTTCAGTGAAGAGCTGGAAGAAGACCTGCTCAAAAAGAACTACGACCTGCTCATGAATTACATCAGCATGTAATTTCCAAAATGTCTTATTTGCGCACTGTTTATTATATCACCGGCTTATGGCTGTGCCTGCTTTCCGTGCAGGCTGCAAGCGGGCAGGCGCCCCTGCGCGACACCGTGCCCGAGCCGCTGAAGGAAGCCGTGCAGAAGCTGATAAAAGACAGTGTGCCCCAGCCCGCCCAGCCGCCCGTGATAGGTGCCGTGCAGGATACAGCATACATCGTTGTGCGCAACATCCTCGTATCCGGCAACAAACGCACCCGCACTTCCATCGTGCTGCGCGAGCTGGGCATCCAGCCGGGAGACACCATACGCCTGCGCGCCCTTGCCCAAGCCCTCGAAACCAGCCGGAAACAGCTGCTGAACACCTCCCTTTTCCTCAATGTGGTGGCAAATGTGAAATCCTGGTACGGCAACGAGGCAGACCTCTCGTTTGAGGTCTGGGAACGCTGGTACCTGATCGCTTTTCCCATCTTTAAACTGGCGGACCGCAACTTTAACCAGTGGTGGGTGGAGAAAAATCACAGCCTGGACCGGGTAAATGTTGGCCTTAAAGTGTTCCAGGACAACCTGACCGGCCGCAACGACGATGTGTACGGCGATGTGACCGTGGGTTATACCCAGAAATTCCTCGTAGGCTACAACCTTCCCTATATCGATAAAAAATTGCAGCACGGCGTGGGTTTCGTGGTGTCTTACAGCCGCAACCGCGAGATAAACTACGTTTCCGACTACAACAAGCAGCAGTTTTACCGGGAAGACGACTTCCTGCGCCGCCAGTTTTCCGCCAGCGCCACCTACACCTACCGAAGGGCCATCTCCACCAAACACCAGCTGTACCTGGGTTATTACAACGAATCCGTGAACGATACCGTGGCCCGCCTCAACCCCGGTTACCTCGGCGGGGGCCGCACAGATATAAAATACCTCGAATTCGGCTACCGCCTGCAATTCATCCAGGCAGACAGCTGGCAATATCCGCTGGTAGGCCGGTCGTTCCTCGGCGAGCTTTCAAAAGTAGGGCTGGCAGGGCTCAGCGACCTTGATTATGTACGGCTGCGCCTGAAAGCTGCCCGCTACTGGCAGGTGGCCCGCAAAACCTGGGGGGCCGTGAGCGTGCTGGGGCAGGCCAAACTGCCTGATAAACAACCTTATATCGGCGTGCGGGCCATGGGATACAGCGATGACTACCTCCGGGGCCTGGAGTATTATGTGGTGGACGGGACCGCCTTTTTTATCGTGAAAAGCACCCTGCGGCGGGAATTACTTAATTTCAAAGTACACCTGCCCATCGTGCCCAAAAAGTTCAGCAACCTGCCCATCCGCGTGCTGGCCAAAGCCTATGGCGACATGGGCTATAGCTACAGCCGGCAAAGCCTGCACGGCGGTCTCAACAACCGCATGCTGTACACTGCCGGGCTCGGGCTGGATGTGGTCTCTTTTTACGATACCTGTATCCGTTTCGAATACAGCATCAACCAATTGGGAGAAAAAGGACTATTTTTACACGCTAAACTGGATATGTAAATGCATGTAGCCCTTTACAGCCGCGGCTTTGTTCAAGAAGACCTGGAAGATATACAACTGTTGCTGGATGAACTGGGCCGCCAGGAGATCACCCCGGTGGTGTACGAGCCTTTTTTCAAGGAGATAAGGCAGCATATCCGCTTTCCCGCCGAAACCGATACCTTTTCCAAAGCAGAAGACCTGGACGGGCGCATCGAATTCCTGGTGAGCCTGGGAGGAGACGGCACCCTGCTGGATACCGTGAGCTATATCCGCGACAAGAATATCCCTGTGATGGGCGTGAACTTCGGCCGCCTCGGCTTTCTCGCCAGCATCGGGCGCGACGAGATACATGAAGTGGTGAACTCCCTTGTGAGCCGCAACTACGTGGTGGACAAACGTACCCTCCTCCACCTGGACGCCAGTTCGCCGCTTTTCGGCGACGTGCCCTACGCCCTGAACGAATTCACCATCCACAAAAAAGATACCTCCGCGATGGTAAAGATCCATACCTACCTCAACGGGGAGTTCCTGAATACTTATTGGGCCGACGGCCTGATCGTGGCAACACCTACCGGATCTACCGGCTATTCCCTCAGCTGCGGCGGCCCCATTGTGTTTCCCGAGGCGGCAAACTTCGTGATCACGCCCGTAGCCCCGCATAACCTGAACGTACGCCCCATCGTAGTGCCTGACGATAACGTGATCTCCTTCGAAGTGGAAGGCCGCAGCGACCAGTTCATCTGTACGCTGGACAGCCGGATGGAAGTGATAGACAACCGCGTGCAGCTGGCCGTAAAAAAAGAGGATTTTACCATCAACCTGCTCCGCCTGAACGAAAGCAATTTCCTGCACACGCTGAGAAACAAACTGTTATGGGGGATAGATACCCGGAACAACCGCGGGAAATAACCTGCTATTACCTCTTTTTTTCATACGAAAATGCTTTAAATTACGTTCTTACTGATATTTATGCTGCTTACGCGTATTCAATCTAGGATCCTGGGAGTTGCCGGCATTTTGCTGGCTGGTTCCCTGCTGAACAGGGCAGTGGCCCAGCAGGAGCTGAGTTATGTGGGCGAACTGGGGTTCACCGCAGGAGGCGCCCATTATTTCGGCGACCTCAACACCCATGGCGGCCTGAGGGCTGTAAAACCTACCGTGGGCATCTATTACCGCAAGTATTTCAACGATTATGTAGGCGCCCGGGCCCAGTTCAGGTACATGAAGCTGGGTTATTCTGACGTATATAGCTCCAACAGCTTCCAGCAGCGGCGCAACCTGAGCTTTAATTCGGACCTGTTCGAGCTGGCCCTGCAGGGGGATTTTAACTTTTTCCGGTTCGAGCCGGGCAGCGAAGATTACCGCTTCAGCCCTTATCTCACCCTGGGAGCTTCTATCTTCCATTTCAACCCTTACGCTTTTCTGAACGGCAATAAATATTTCCTGCAACCCATGCATACCGAGGGGCAGGGCACTTCCCTTTACCCCGAGCGCAAGCCTTATAGCCTGTACTCTTATTCCTTTCTGATCGGCGGGGGGCTGAAATACAGCCTGACCAGCCGCCTGAACCTGGGCCTGGAAGTACTGTTCCGCTTTGCCCAGACCGATTACCTGGACGATGTGAGCACCACTTACGCAGGCCTGGCCGCATTCCCGACGAAAGCAGACGGTTCGGCCACCGTGGCTGCCGTTCTGCAGGACCGTTCCTATGCCACCGGCGCCGTACCGATCGGCGAGGCGGGGAGGCAGCGGGGCAACAGCCGGGATAAAGACCAGTTCGCCACCGTGGAGCTGACGCTGGGGATCCTCTTCACTTCCTACCGCTGTAAATTCTGAGCCGCCAAAATGCGCTCCCAGCAACCTTTCCCGTTAAAACTACGTTAAAACAGCCCCGCATCCTTTGCCGGAAAGGCCATAAAGTTATTTTTGTATCTTTGCACACTTTTAGTAAAACTGTTTTAACACGCCTGAAATAGTCATGAGTTTGAAGGATCAACTAGACCTGCAACGACTGCCTCGCCACATTGCCATCATCATGGATGGTAATGGCCGATGGGCCAAGGAACGGGGGCAGGACCGGCTTTATGGGCATCATCAGGGAGTGGAAAGTGTGCGCGATATAGTGGAGGGCTGTGCCGAACTGGGCATCGAATACCTGACCTTATACGCCTTTTCTACTGAGAACTGGGACCGGCCGGTATATGAAGTGAACGGCATTATGGAACTGCTGGTGACCACTATCAGGAATGAAGTGGGCACCCTCAATAAAAATAATATCCGGCTGCATGTCATCGGCGATATGACCATGCTGCCTCCGCATTGTTTCAGGGAGCTGGAGGAAGCGAAGGAAATGACGGCCGCCAATAAAGGCCTCAACCTGGTGATGGCGCTGAGCTACAGCGCCCGCTGGGAGATATTGCAGGCCGCGCGCAGCATCGCGAAAGATGCGCAGGCGGGCAAACTGAACCCTGATGAGGTGACGCCCGAGATCTGGGAGAAATACCTATGTACCGCCAAACTGCCGGACCCCGAACTGATGATCCGGACCAGCGGCGAACACCGTATAAGCAATTTCTTATTGTACCAGCTGGCCTACGCAGAACTGTATTTCACCAATACACGCTGGCCGGACTTCCGCAAGGAAAATCTGTACGAAGCCATCTTAAATTATCAAACCAGAGAACGTCGATTCGGCAAAACAAGCGAACAAATACAGCAGAATGAAGAAATTGTTTCCTAAAAGCCTACTGGCCGTAGTTTTATGTTGCAGCGCGGGTATATCTGTGCGCGCCCAGCAAAGGGATACCTTGCCCCCTCCGACTCCCGGAAGGCCGGCAACGGACATCTCTCCCTTTACCCTGAGCAACCCGCAGCAATTCGAAATTGCCGAAATTACCGTAACAGGCACTGAATTCCTTGATAAATCATTACTGCTGTCTCTTTCCGGCCTGGCCGTTGGCGATAAGGTAGTGCTCCCCGGAGATCACTTCGCCAAAGCCATCCAGAACCTCTGGGGCCAACGCCTGTTCTCAAACATCGCGATCTATATCACTAAAATAGAAGGCAACAAGATCTGGCTGGAGATCGAACTGGTGGAAAAACCCCGTATGTCCAGCTTCACCTTCAAAGGCGTGAAGAAAACGGAATCGGAAGACTTCGTGACCAAGGCCGGCCTCCGCAAAGGAAGCGTGGTTACCGACGCGCTCGAACAAAATACCCTGGCCGTGGTTAAAAAACACTTCGCCGAGAAAGGTTACCGCAACGTATCCGTTCGCATGGAAGTGAAAAAAGACCCGCCGCCGGCTATCAACTCCGCTACCGTTATCTTCTGGGTAGACAAGGGGAATAAAGTGAAAGTGAACGACATCCATATGGTAGGCAACTACTGGGTGCCCGATAATGTGCTGAAGAAAAAAATGAAGGACCCCAAGGAAACGCCGCGCATGACGCTGTATCCTGAAATGGCGGACGCCTGGGTGGACAGCATGGCCACTACAGACGATTACTGGCAATCCATGGGCTACCTTTCCGCCACCCGCACCCTGCAAAAGCTTAATCCATATTTCCGCCCCAACTTCTTCGCCAACTCTAAGTTCAACGAGGCGAAGTATGACGAAGGCAAGGAAAAACTGATCGCATATTACAACTCCAAGGGTTTCCGCGATATGCAGATCGTGGCCGATACCCTGTATCCTTCCGCCAAAGGCAACCTCAATATCGAGGTGAAGGTGGACGAGGGCCGGAAATATTATTTCGGCAACATCATCTGGAGGGGCAACACCATTTACAACGATACCGTTCTTTCCCGCGGCCTCGGCATCAAGAAAGGCGACGTATATAACCTGGAACTGCTGAACAAACGCCTCGGCAACCCTCCCGGCCCTGAAGGCGGCGACATCGGATCGCTGTACATGGACGACGGTTACCTCTTCTTCCAGGTGGATCCCGTAGAGATCGGCATCCGCGGCGATACCATCGACTACGAGATCCGCATCCAGGAAGGCCCCCAGGCAACGATCAAGGATATACGCATTGCAGGTAACGAAAAAACGAACGAACACGTAGTGCGCCGCGAGCTGAGAACGCTCCCCGGTGAATGGTTCAGCCGCCAGAACCTGATAAGGTCACAACGTGAGATCTCACAGCTCGGCTTCTTCAACCCTGAGACCATCGGCATCAACCCGGTGCCCAACATGCAGGAAGGAACCGTGGACATCGATTATAAAGTGGAAGAAAGGGCGAACGACCAGCTGGAACTGTCCGCAGGCTGGGGCGGTTACATCGGCCTCACCGGTACCCTCGGCGTAACGTTCAACAACTTCTCCCTGCGCAACATCTTCCGCAAGGAAACCTGGGACCCGCTGCCTTCCGGCGACGGCCAGAAGCTCAGCGTAAGGATCTCTTCCAACGGTAAGGCTTACCGTTCCTACAACTTCTCTTTCACTGAGCCCTGGCTTGGCGGCAAGAAAAGGAACCCGTTCTCCGTGAGCTTCTACAGCACTTACCAGAACCCGAACGCATTCGCAGAATATTATAATCAGCCGGTACCCAATCCCGGCGCATATTTCAGGGTGCTGGGCGGTTCCGTTTCCCTCGGTAAACAGCTGAGGTGGCCGGACGACTTTTTCTCCCTGATGTACACCGTCAACTACCAGCGCTACAAG
>CBFHAF010000189.1:0-7788 GCA_965653435.1 uncultured Chitinophaga sp. | reverse complement strand
GTGAGCGCCAATGCGGCGTCCCTTTTTATACCGAGGGAAGGACGGAGCTTGTAATAAATATCGTTGCGGTAAGGGATCACGGTATTCAGGCCGTCGTTGCCGCCGGAGAGCTGTACAACCACCAAAACTTTATTGCCCGGCGGCACCAGCTGCCCCTGCTCCATGGCTTTCAGGAATTTCGGCAGCATCAGGCTGGCCGAAGCGAGTGAACCTACCTGTAAGAACCGGCGTCTGTTGATATGCATAATTCGTTGGATTATGATTAACACAATTGATACTCCGGTGTGCTCATTACATCGATCGTTACGGTCTTGATGTAATTTTCACGGGAAGAGTTATCTGAATATTTTTCCAGTAATTGTTTGTCGATACCGCTGTTGCGCATCAGCAGCGACGAAGCGATGGCGTCTGCCAGCTTTTCGCGCGGCGTGTCTTTAAAATCGTCCAGGAACGGCGCCCAGTCCACATTTGCGTTCACCCTGCGTGCATATTGTTTTTTCAGGAATTCATTCACCTGCATCGTCATTTTGTAGTTCTGCCCTTCGCCCATTTCAGGGGTGATCTCTTTGGGGCGGATGTTGAACTCCTGCGAATACAAAATTATCTGCGGCACGCGCATGCGGAACATGAGGCTGGAGCTGTCTATCCAACTGCGGCCTCCGGGCCATCCGGCCACGTTGGGCGGGTAGAACAATGTTTGCCCCATCACCCGCTGGAACACTAGCATGGCTTCTTCCTGCTCAAACTGCATGGGGATGGAACGGCGCAGGCCTACGATCAGTTCCACCGGGCTCTTGATCCGTGCGCCGATATTTTTTTCCTCGTAAAACCAGTCTGCCATGAATATTTCCTGCATCAGCTCCCGCAGGTCGTAATTGGATTGGTAGAATTTTGCCGCCAGCTGGTCGATGCGCGCATCGTCTTCCGTTTCGTTCACAAAGTAACGGTATAGCTTCGCGGTGATGTAACGGGCGGTCTGTTTTTGTTCCAGCAGTATTTTGATCACATCGTCCCCGTCGAACATGCCGGTTTTGCCGAGCACGGTCTTGCTGCCGGTATCGTGCAGGTTCTTCCTGAAGCTGAACTGCCCCATTTCGTCGTACCCCCAGCCGGTAAAGGCGCGGGCCGCCTCTTTAATATCTTTTTCGGTATAGTTGCCGCGGCCGAGCGTGAACAGTTCCATCACTTCGCGGGCAAAGTTTTCGTTGGGGCGTTGTTTCCTGTTCTGCTGGTTGTTGAGGAAAGCCAGCATGGCCGGGGATTTGGATACTTCGGTGAGCAGCGTGCCGAAGTTGCCGAGGCCATGCTGCCGGATCACCTGCAGCAATTGCTGGTTGAACAGCACGTTCTGCGTGCGGCAGGCGAAGTGGCCGTGCCAGAACAGCGCCATCTTTTCCTGCAGGGGGTGACTGCTGTTGATCATGGCGTGCGTCCACATCACGTTGAGGTCTTTGATGCCGTCCACATTCATTTTCTGAACGGCTTTGCGTTCTTCCGCGCCCATATTCCGCTGGCGGCGGTAATCGGGCAGGTCGGTCTCATCCACTACTTTAATGGATTCCGGGGCCGCACTGGGGCCAAGGATCACCTTGCGCACCACTTCCTTTCTCCGCTTCTTCGCCCATGAGCGGATCACGGCGGGGTTTTCCCCAAAGCCCGCCCTCCAGCCCAGGTGCTGTAATTGAATTTGTTCGGGAACAACAGCCATATGTTAAAAATTTTGAGTAAGTAAGACGGCTATTTAAAGGCATAGTTTAACGATACCGGCGCCTTTCCGGAAATTTCCGCAAAATTCAAGCCACGGAAGGAAATCGGGTTAATATAAATCCAGTCTTGTGATTTGTTCCGCCCGGAAAGGATCAATACATCTGCATGCTGTCGTCTATTTCCTCCGCCCAGGCATGAATGCCGCCCGTAACGTTATATACCTGCTGGAAGCCTGATTTAAGGAGATGTTCGGCCACGGCTTTGCTCCGCATTCCGTGGTGGCAGATCACGGCAACGGGGGTTTGTTTGGACAGGCCGGGGATGGAAGCGTCTATCCGCCGCATGGGAATATGCAGCGCGCCTTCGATGCGGCAGATGTCCCACTCCTCTTTTTCCCGCACGTCTATCAGCTGGAAATCCTCTCCTTCTTCCAGCCAGCGGTTCAGCTCCTTCACGGTGAGGAACTGCATGAGCACGGGGTCGCAGGCCTGGTCGCCATAGGTTTCCTGCAATTGCGCGATGTTATGATTGGCGGGATCCGTCTGGAAAGAGAATACCTGGTGGGTATTGTCGAGTATGTTGACGGTGAGCAGCTGATTCGCCAGCGGTTCGCCGATGCCGCAGATCACTTTCACGGCTTCGCTGGCCTGGTAGCTGCCTATAATGCCGGGAAGCACCCCCAGCACGCCGATGGCATTGCAGTCCGGCGCATCGCCGGGCTCGGGGAACAGGCAGCGGTAAGTGGCGCTGCCGTTGTAGTTGAACACGCTCACCTGCCCTTCGTACTGGAAAATGGCGCCGGATACAAAAGGTTTGCCCAGTATCACACAGGCGTCGTTGATGAGGTACCTGGTGCCGAAGTTGTCCGTACAGTCGATCACCACATCGTATTGGGCAACGATCTCCAGGGCGTTGGATGTGTTCAGGAATGAATGATGGGGAATGAACTCTACTTCAGGATTGAGCTGCTGCAGCCTTTCGATGGCGGTTTGCAGCTTGGGGCGGCCTTCATCCGCCGTATTGTACAACACCTGGCGCTGCAGGTTGGTGATGGAGATGGTATCTTCTTCAGCGATGCCGATACGGCCCGCGCCCATGGCGGTAAGGTATTGCAGCACCGGCACGCCCAGGCCGCCGGCCCCCACCACCAGGATGGCGGCTTTGCGCAATAATTCCTGCTTTTCAGGGCCAAATCCTGCCAGCCTGATCTGGCGGTCGTATCGGTTCATAAGCTAGTTCTCCCGGTTTAAATTTCGGAATTTTTACAACGCCTGTCAATAGTCTGCCTTGATTTGTTTCCAGGTGCTTTGCAAAGCAGCCGGCAGGGCGGCCGGCTGCCCCGTTTTCATTTCCTTTTTCACATATTCCACCCGGTTATCCAGGTCGGGGTGACTGCTCAGCCACTCCGAAGGCGAGGCGCCGCCATCTTGTTTGAGTATGCTGAAGAGCCATATGTACCCTTCGGGGTTGATGTGCCGCGCTTCCAGCAGCTTCAGCCCATTCAGGTCCGCTTCTTTTTCCAGCTTGCGGGAATATTCGAGGTTCTTCAGCGTGTTGGCATTTTCCACCAGCACCGCCCCAACGCCCGTAAGATCACCGAAAATGAGGCTTACGGCCATATAGGTGCCCAGGCTTTGCATCAGCGAGCGCGTGGTATGCCGCAGCTCGACGTGCGAAAATTCGTGGGCTAAAAGGGCCGCCAGCTCTTCGGGCCGCTGCATTTTGTCGAGCAGGCCGCTGAACACCACGATGTGGCCGCCGGGCACGGCAAAGGCATTGGTCTGTTTTTCCTCCACCACGGTAATCTGCACCGGGTATTGGGTCGGGATGGCGAGCTCTCTGAAGAACCTGTTCACCAGCTCCGTTTTCTCCGGCAGCACCTTGTATTCTTTGATCAGTGAATTATATGCTTCATTCCCCATCTTCACTTCATATTCCACCGGCATAGACCTGGCTACGCGGCCCGCCAGGAAAGGGATGAGCCAGAAATACGCCAGCGCCAGCAGGCCGATGATCACAGCGCCGGTGGTGAGGAACACGGCCGCGGCGGTGGGGACCGTGGGGCCTTTCTGCCTTAATTTCTTTTCGGCGATGTCTGCAAATTCGTTGGAAGATACGCGGAGCGTTTGCAGGGGAAGGCCTACATGATGCAGTTCCATGCCGCCCGCCGTTTCTTTGCCCTGCCTTACATTGTACCAGTACCAGTGCACCGCCCGCGGGTTGCCGTGCGCGTCTTTGATATGTATCTCGATCCTGTCTTTTTTCAGGCTCACTTCAGCGGCCTGCACATTGTCCGGCGAATCGTAGGAATAATAGCCCTGGTAAAGGTTCATAGGTTAAGCGGATTTTAGGTTTTTGGACATCACCACCAGGTCTACCCAGTCGCCGTTAGGCTGACGGATGCCTTTGGGTATGCGGCCATGTTCAATAAAATTGAAATTGCGGTACAGCTGTATGGCTCTTTCATTCGTGGCGAGCACTTCAAAATGAATGGTGGTAAGCTGCGGGTGCTGCTCCGCCCAGCGGATGCCGGCGGTGAGCATACGCCGCCCGATGCCCATGTTCCAGTACTTGTGGAGCACTGCCAGGCCCATCAGCGCCATGTGGTATTGTTTTTTGAAGCGGCTCCTGTTGAGGCTGAAAATACCGGCGATCTCCCCTTCCACATCGGCCACCAGCAACAGGTTTTCAGGACGCTCCAGGTATGAGCGGATGAATGCCTCTTCTTCCGCCAGGTCCATCCGCATGGCTTCTTCATGCGTGAACAGCAGGAAGTCCGTTTCTTTGGTGAACTGCTGGAAACAGGCCAGGCACCCGGCCGCATCGGCGATGCCGGGCTGGCGGATAACGAGCTGCTGACCGTTCGGAAGAAAATGACGCATGATCACAAATATAAAAAAAGCGGCCCTTGAGCCGCCCTTTTGGTTGTAATTCGTTTTGAACAAATACTCAGGACGCTTTTGCATGTTTGGTTACAAAAGCAAGTACAGCAGCTTTCTGGTCCTCGGTGAGCTTTGCTTTGGGGGCCATCCTGTCCATAATGTTGGGCCATCTCTGGGCGGTACGGGTTTCCGGCAGGCGGTAACCATGGCATTTGGCGCATTTTTCCCTGAAAATGGCCTTGCCGTCCGATTCCTCGTACTTGGAGAAAGCGGCTTCCACAGCGGCCGTGTCCTTTGGGTTCAAGCCGCCGGCGCATCCGTAAAGTATCACCGCAATCAGGCAAAACTGGATTAGTGTTTTCATAATTTGCATTTTAAGACCTACAACAAATTAACGTAAAAAATATAAAAGCGCACGGGTATGCCCGTACGCTTTCTAAATTTATACGTTGTTAACACGCATTAAGTTGCTTATGCTATCCTGTCGCTGCCGAAATAAGAACGCAGCGGTTCCGGCAGGATGATGCCTTCCGGCGTCTGGTTGTTTTCCAGCAAGCAGGCTACTATCCTGGGAAGCGCCAGGGAGCTTCCGTTCAGGGAATGCACCAGCTGGTTCTTCCCGCTCTCATCTTTATACCGGATCTTCATGCGGTTGGTCTGGTAACTTTCGAAGTTGGACACGGAGCTTACTTCCAGCCATTTTTCCTGCGCGGCGGACCAAACTTCAAAATCGTAGGTCTGCGCGGAAGTAAAGCTCATATCGCCGCCGCAAAGGTTCAGGATGCGGTAAGGCAGGTTCAGGGAAATAAGCAGCCTTTCAACGTGCTCCACCATTTCCTGCAATACAGCGTACGATTTCTCGGGCTGCACCAATTGCACCAGCTCCACTTTTTCGAACTGGTGAAGGCGGTTCAGGCCGCGTACGTCTTTCCCGTAGGAACCGGCTTCGCGGCGGAAGCAGGGAGTGTAGGCGGTCATGCGCACGGGCAGCTCGCTTTCCTTCAGTATCTCGTCGCGGTAGATGTTGGTCACCGGTACTTCTGCGGTGGGTATGAGGTAGAAGTTGTCTTCGGTCACAAAATACATCTGCCCTTCTTTGTCCGGCAGCTGGCCCGTACCGTAGGCGGAGGCTTCGTTTACCATATAGGGCGGCAATACTTCCGTATAGCCGTTGGCGGTATTATAGTCCAGGAAATAGCTGATCAGCGCACGTTGCAGGCGGGCCCCTTTATTGATATACACGGGAAAGCCGCTGCCGGTGATCTTATTGCCCAGCTCAAAATCGATGAGGTTATATTTTTTCGCCAGGTCCCAGTGGGGCACGGAACCTTCTGCCAGCGTCGGTTTTGTGCCGCCGCTGCGTACTTCAACATTATCTTCCGGGGTTTTGCCTTCAGGTACATTGGCGCCGGGCAGGTTGGGCAGCCTGACGAGCGTATCGTGCAGTTGCTTTTCCGTTTCCCTGAGCGATTCATCGATCGGGCCAAGGGCTTGTTTGAAGGCGGCAACATCCTGCTTGCGCGCTTCCGCGCCCGCTTTGTCGCCCGAAGCCATCAGCTTGCCGATCTCTTTTGAGGCCGAATTTATCTTCGCCTGTGTTTCATCATACTCTAATGTGAGTTTCTTACGCCGGTCGTCCAGCGCCAGCACTTCATCCACGATACCGGGTTCCTTAAAATGCTTTACAGCCAGCCTTTCCAGTACCAGTTCCTTGTTCTGACGAATAAATTGTACCTGTAACATGTATTGCTCTTGAATTTCGACAAAGATAACGGGGTTCTCCCTTAACTCAAATATTTCCCTACAATTGGCACCCTGCGGCCCACGCCGAAGGCTTTGGACGATACGCGGATGATGGGGCAGAACTGGTTCCGCTTGTATTCGTTGGTGTTCACCATTTTCAGCGTACGGGCCACCAGTGCTGCGTCATAACCGCGGGCGATGATCTCCCTCGGACCCTGGGTGCGCTCTATGTACTGGTACAGGATCCTGTCCAGCACGGCATAATCGGGCAGGCTGTCGCTGTCTTTCTGGTTGGGCCGCAATTCCGCGGAAGGGGCTTTGCTGATGATGTTGTCCGGGATGATCTCCCGGTTGCGGTTGATGTAACGCGCCAGGGCATACACCTGCATCTTGTAAACGTCTCCCAGCACGGAAAGGCCGCCGGCCATATCGCCGTACAGCGTGCCGTAGCCGGTGCTCAGCTCGCTTTTGTTGGAGGTGTTCAGCAAAATGTAGCCGAACTTGTTGCTCAGCGCCATCAGCAGATTGCCGCGGATGCGGCTCTGTGTGTTCTCTTCGGCCACGTTAAAGGGAAGCCCGTGGAAGAAGGGGTCGAGCGTATCGAGGAAACACTCGTAAATATTGTTGATGCGGATCACGTCGTACGGGTTCTCCAGGTTGCGGGAGAGCTGCACGGCGTCGTCGACGGAATGTTCGGTGGAATAAGGGGAGGGCATCAGGATCGCGCGCACGTTCTCCTTGCCCAGTGCGTCCACGGCCAGGGCCAGGGTAACAGCGCTGTCTATGCCGCCGGACGATCCGAGGATGGCCTGTTTGAAGCCCATTTTCCCGAAATAATCGCGGATGCCCAGCACGATGGCGGCGTATATGCGGTGGATGTTATGGTCGAATTCCAGCTCTTCAAGCGCAACGGCTTTCGGCGTGGGGCTGCCGGTAGCTTTTGCTTTGGGCAGCTTATCAAGGGAAAAACTGCCCATGGCCTCTTCGAAGAAAGGCATCTGCAGCGCGATATTGCCGTCTGCATCAAACACCATGGAACCGCCGTCGAACACGATCTCGGTCTGCGACCCCACGGTATTGCAGTAATACATGGGCAGCCGGTATTTGAGCACATTTGCGCGGATGATCTCGCGGCGGCTCTCGTCGTGGTTGTAATCGAAGGGGGAGGCGGACAGGTTGATCATCACATCGGGCTCCTGCGCCATCAGCTGATCCATAGGGCAAACGCGGTACAACGGGTTGTCTCCCAGGTTCCAGATATCCTCGCAAACTGTAACGGCCAGCTTTTTGCCTTTGAAGGGGATCACCTGCCATTCGAAGCCCGGCTCGAAGTAACGGTGCTCGTCGAACACATCGTAGGTAGGCAGCAGCGTTTTATGGACCACCTGCTTCACTTCACCTTCGTACAGGAACCAGGCCGCGTTGAAGAGGTCTTTCCCTTCAATATTGGGGTTCC
>CBFHAF010000188.1:0-7793 GCA_965653435.1 uncultured Chitinophaga sp. | reverse complement strand
TTCCCTTATATTAATTCCTGAATGCTCAGGATAAACATCCCAGCAAGGGGCGTATAGCGCCACTTGCCGGATTCTTTTTTGCAAAAACCTACAGAGATGACAGGAAAATTAATGTTATACTGCTGCCTGCTGCTGCCCGTAGCATTGGCCGCGCAGCCGGTAAAAACGCCCGGGAAAGTGACCGCCGTGAACATCAAAGGCCAGGAGGTAAGCATCACCACACAAAACGGCCACGCCCTGGTGACCGCATACAGCCCTTCCGTGATCCGCGTGAGAATGGACAAACAGCCGCTGGGAAAAGATTTCTCATACGCCGTGATCGCGCAGCCGCAGGCTTTTTCGCCGCAGGTAACGCAGAACGGGGAAGAAGTGCGGATAGAAACAGATTCGCTGGTAGCGCGCATCGGGAAAAATCCTTTCTCCATCACCTTTTATACCAAAACAGGTGAAGTGATCAACGCAGATGAACCGGGGCTGGGCACCAGCTGGATCGGCGAAGAAGTGACCACGTACAAGACCATGCAGGAAGGCGAACGGTTCATAGGCCTCGGTGAAAAAACGGGCAACCTGGACCGCCGGGGCAGCTCCTACACCAACTGGAACACAGATGCATACGGGTACACCGTTTCCCAGGACCCGATCTATTCCACTATTCCCTTCTACATCGGCGTGCATCACGGCCTCAGCTACGGGATATTCTTTGACAACACCTACCGCAGCGATTTTAATTTCGGCGCGAGCAATAACCGCTTTTCCTCCTTTACCGCCAACGGCGGGGAAATGAATTATTATTTCATCTACCACCCACAGGTTTCAGGTATAGTTTCGGCCTATACGCAACTCACCGGCCGCATGAAAATGCCGCCCCTGTGGAGCCTCGGCTACCAGCAGAACCGCTACAGCTATTATCCTGAAGCGGAAGTGCTGCGCATCGCGCAAACGCTGCGCGAAAAGCAGGTACCGGCAGACGGCATTACGCTGGACATCCATTACATGGACGCCTACAAGCTTTTCACCTGGAACAAACAACGCTTCCCCGATCCCGAGGGCATGAACGCGCAGCTACAAAAGCTCGGCTTCAGGACCACCGTGATCGTAGACCCCGGCATTAAAGTGGAAAAAGGTTACCATGCCTACGAAAGCGGCCTTAAGAACGACATTTTCATCAAATACAGCGACGGGCAGAATTACACCGGCCAGGTATGGCCCGGCTGGTGCCATTTCCCGGACTTCACCAGCGCCAAAGGCAGAAGCTGGTGGAAGCAGCAGGTGAAAACCTACACCGGCGCCGGCGTTTCAGGGCTTTGGAACGATATGAACGAAATAGCCACCTGGGGCCAGCGCATGCCGGACAATGTGATCTTCGATTTCGAAGGAAACCCCGTTACCCATCAGCAGGCGCACAACGTGTACGGCCTTGCCATGGTGCGCGCCAGCTACGAAGGCGCGAAGGAAGCAGTTCCCGACCAGCGGCCCTTCATCCTCACCCGCGCCGGCTATGCAGGCCTGCAGCGCTATTCCGCCATCTGGACAGGAGACAACCGCGCGGAAGACGATCACATGCTTTTGGGCGTGCGCCTCATGAACAGCCTCGGCCTCAGCGGTGTTGCTTTTACAGGCATGGACATCGGCGGGTTCACCGGCAACGGCAGCCCGGCGCTGTATGCCCGCTGGATACAGATCGGGGCATTCACGCCGTATTGCAGGAGCCATACAGGCATCAACACCAAGTCTGCAGAGCCATGGGCCTTCGGCGAAGAAGTGCTGGAGATCTCCCGCAATTATATCAACCTTCGTTACAAGCTGCTGCCTTACATCTATTCCTGCTTCTACGACGCCACGCAAACGGGCCTGCCGCTTATGCGCACCCTGGCGCTCACAGATACGCACGACCCGCTGGTATACGACACGCGCTTCCAGAACGAATACCAGTTCGGCCCCGCTTTCCTCATTGCCCCGTTTGAAAGCAAACAGGCCTACGCACCGGTGTACTTACCGAAAGGCAACTGGTACAATCTTTACAACGATGCGAAAGAAACCGGCGGGCAGGAAAAAATGCTTACGCTCGGCATGCATACGCTGCCGGTGTACGTGAAAGAAAGCAGCATCGTGCCCATGCAGTCGCTTATACAGACGACACAGCAAAAACCGTCGGACACGCTGTTCCTGCATGTGTACAAAGGAACTGTCAACAATGATTTCCGTTATTATGAAGACGACGGGGAAACTTTCGGTTATGAGAAAGAAGGATATTTCCGGCGCAACATTTCCTACCGCCCCGCGGACGGAACGCTGCTGCTGGAAAAAGCAAGCGGGAAGCTGGCGTCGAAGTTCAAGAACATCCAGCTGATCCTGCATGGGTTCAGGGGCGGGGAAAATATTACAACAGGCGGAAAACCAGTGAATGCGGAGAAAGGTACGGTCGCTTTCATTCAACCAGTATCACGCTTCGACCCGCAGGGGGAATCCAACCCGGTGGTGAGCTGCGAGGTGCTGAAAATGGTGGTGCCGAACAGTGCTGATGAGATCAAAATCAGTTTTGGTCAATAACCTGTCGGTGGACTTTTCCACCAACACGGCCGCTCCGGTGGGGGCGGCCTTTTTTCGGTTATATTGATTACAGCGAGCGTTCATCAGCGACCCCGTCATTGCGAGGAGCAGCCGGGGAGTTTGTGCAGGAGCGCGACGAAGCAATCTCGTGCTGGTATGTGGTCAACTCATTTCAATGGAGGAGATTGCTTCCTCGCCCCGCCCGCTTTGGCGCTGCTGCTCCCCGCAATGACGAGACACCTTTATTTATTGTTTTGTTAACCATGCCATGCCCTATTTTGGTTAAATTTAGGTAACACCAAAACTCTGTCAATTATGGAAATGACGCTCAATGCGGTTAGCTGGGTTGAAATACCCGTCAAAGATTTTGACCGCGCCAAAGCTTTTTACAGCAAGATATTCGATTATGAAATGCCCGAAATGCCGATGGGAGACTATCGCATGGGTTTCCTGCTATCCGACCAGGAAAAAGGCGGCGTTGGCGGGGCCATCGTTAAGGGGGAAGGTTATGAGCCTTCTTCAAAGGGATCGAGAGTATACCTGAACGGCGGCGCCGACCTGGATACCGTGCTCAACCGCGTGCCTGGCGCGGGCGGAAAGGTCATTACGCCCAAAACGGATATCGGGCAGGACATGGGATTTTACGCGCACTTCGAAGATTCGGAAGGCAACATGGTTTCGCTGCATTCCATGGGATAAACAGCTACCAGCTCAGCCAGCTCTTTTCCAGGCCAAGATACTGGCCGTCTTCCCGCTGTTCCAGCGGGTATGTTTTCAGGTAAAAGCCTTCGCCGCTGCTGTTGTAGCCGTTGCGGACGCTGAATTTATACCGGTGAAGCGGGCATACCACGTTGCCCCGCTCGTCTATGAACCCGTCTGCCATAATGCCGCCGGCATGCGGGCATTTATGCGCAAAGGCATATAACTCGCCCTGGAAGCGGGTGAAACAGATCTTTTTGCCGTTCACTTCCTGCACGGTAATGACGGCTTCACCCGCCACAGGGTCGCCTGCATCGGCAAAGCGGTGCCAGTTGTATTGCTTGGCCATTTAAAAGAAATATTCCGATTTGTAGGGATAACGTTCCCGGTACAGCTGCATTACTTTATCCAGTATGGTTTTCCGCAGCTCTTCGATATTCATCCGCTCGGTTGCGGAAATGAATACGCAGTTGCCGTGGGTGCGGTGCTGCCAGCTTTCTTTCAGCTGGCTGAGGATATCGGTTTTCACATCCTCGGTCAGCCATTCATCAAAGGTCTGTTTTTCGTACAGGTCCATTTTGTTGAAGATGAGGATAGTGGGCTTGTCTATCGCCTTCAGCTCGGTGAGGGTGCGGTTCACCACTTCGATCTGGTCTTCGTATTTGGGATGGCTGATATCCACCACATGCATGAGGATGTCGCTTTCCCGCACCTCATCAAGCGTGGATTTGAAGCTTTCCACCAGGTGGTGCGGCAGCTTGCGGATGAAACCTACCGTATCGCTCAGCAGGAACGGCGTCTGCTCGAACACGACCTTGCGGGTAGTGGTGTCCAGCGTGGCGAAGAGTTTGTTTTCGGCGAACACCTCGCTTTTGCTCAGCAGGTTCATGATGGTGCTTTTGCCCACGTTGGTGTACCCTACCAGGGCCACGCGGATGTATTCCCCGCGGTCTTTCCGCTGGGTGAGGGACTGCTTGTCTATCTCTGCCAGCCGCTTGCGGAGCAGGGATATCTTGTCCTTCACGATACGGCGGTCCGTTTCAATTTCCGTTTCACCGGGGCCTCTCATACCGATACCGCCTTTCTGGCGTTCGAGGTGCGTCCACATACCGCGGAGGCGCGGCAGGATGTATTGGTACTGCGCCAGCTCCACCTGCACCTTGGCTTGTGCGGTACGGGCGCGGCGCGCGAAAATGTCGAGAATGAGGTCGCTGCGGTCGATGACCTTTATTTTGAGCTCTTTCTGGATATTGGAGATCTGGGAACCGGTAAGTTCATCGTCGAAAATAACGAGGCTGATGTCTTTCCCCACCACGTACTGCCTTACTTCCTCCAGCTTGCCCTTGCCGATGAACGTAGCCCTGTCCGGATGCGGCAGCCGCTGGGTGAACCGTTTTACGGCCTGCGCGCCTGCTGTTTCCGCCAGAAAGGCCAGCTCATCCAGGTATTCGTGTACCTGGGCTTCCGTTTGTTCTTTATGTATCAGGCCTATCAGAACTGCGCGTTCGTCTTCGGCTACTACCTGGTTTTTTTCTATCAAAGTATATTCACAATTTTTGCAAAGTTAATGAATTAACGCCGCGTGAGGCATGAGGCTAAATTTTCCTACATTTATGCCTCACCACAACAAAATCTACACCAATGCGTAAAACATTCCTGTTAGCAGGTATTTTATTCATTCAGCAAAGCATGGCACAACAAAAGATGACCCCTGAGCTGCTCTGGCAGGTAGGCAGGGTAAGCGGGGAAACAGTTACGGACGACGGAACGGTCATATTCGGCGTTTCCCGCTACAATATGCAGGAAAACAAAAGCGAGCGCAACCTCTGGGCCATCCCGGCGGCCGGCGGCGCCGCAAAACAGCTCACTTCCTCGCCAGGAGGGGAATCCGTCGTGAAGCTGCTGCCCAACGGCCGCATTTTATACAGCTATAAGGGGCAATTGTGGGAAATGGACAAAGACGGCGCAAACGCCGTGCAGCGCACCGGATCAGAAGGAGGCATGCAGAATATACGCATTTCCCCCGATGGCGCGCATATCCTCTTCTCCAAAGAAGTGAAGCTGGAAAAAATAAGCGGAACGGACTTCTACGCCGATCTCCCCAAATCGAACGTGCAGATCTACACCAGCCTCAACTACCGCCATTGGGATACCTGGGAAGACGGCAGCTACAATCACGTGTTCTACGCCACCTGGGATGCCGCTACCGGCAAGATGGGCACACCGGTGGACATCATGAAAGACGAAAAGTTCGACTGCCCGCAGATGCCCTTCGGCGGTGGGGAAGACTTCATCTGGAGCCCTGACGGCAAACAGATCATCTACGTCTGTAAAAAGAAACACGGCAAGGAATACGCCATCAGCACCAATACCGACATCTACCGTTATACCCTCGCCACCGGCAATACGGAGAACCTTTCCGAAGGCATGATGGGCTACGATGTGGCCCCAGCCTTCAGTGCGGACGGCAAGCGCATGCTCTGGCTCAGCATGGAGCGCGACGGGTTTGAAGCGGACAAGAACGACATCATTGAATACGACCTGGCCACCGGCAAACGCAGCAACCTCACCGCAAAGTGGGATGGCACCGTTTCCGCAGCCGTTTTCAGCAAAAACGACGGCAGGATATTTTTCCTGGCCGTTACAAAAGGTACCGAGCAGCTGTTTGAAGTATCCTCCGGCAACATCCGGCAGCTCACCAAAGGCCAGCACGATCTGAACGGCTTCGTAGGCCAGCACGGCAACAGGATGGTAGTGACCCGCACCGATATGAACCGCGCGGCGGAGCTGTATACCGTTGACCTGAAGACAGGCGCCGTCAAACAGCTTTCCGATGTGAACAATGACATCTACAGCAACCTCCAGAAAAGCAAAGTGGAAGAACGCTGGATCAAAACCACGGACGGGCAGCAGATGCTGGCCTGGGTGATCTATCCGCCGGACTTCGATGCATCTAAAAAATATCCCGCGCTGCTGTATTGCCAGGGCGGCCCGCAATCCGCGCTCAGCCAGTTCTATTCCTACCGCTGGAACTTCCAGCTGATGGCGGCACAGGGCTATATCGTGATAGCGCCCAACCGGCGCGGCATGCCGGGCCATGGCGTGAAGTGGAATGCGGACATCAGCAAGGACTGGGGCGGCCAGCCCATCCGGGATTACCTCTCCGCCATAGACGACATCAGCAAAGAGCCGTATGTGGACAAAGCCCGCCTGGGCGCTGTGGGCGCGAGCTACGGCGGTTATTCCGTGTTCATGCTGGCGGGTGTTCATGAAAACCGGTTCAAGACCTTCATCGCCCACGACGGCCTGTTTGACCTGCGCAGCTGGTACGGCACCACCGAAGAGCTGTGGTTCGCCAACTGGGACATCGGCGCTTATTTCAACAAGGCAGACGCGAAATCGTACGAGCAGTACAATCCCAGCAACTTCGTGAACAACTGGAACGCACCGATCATGATCGTGCAGGGCGGCATAGACTTCCGGGTAGGCATCGAGCAGGGCCTGCAGGCATACCAGGCAGCGCAGCTGAAAGGGTTGAAGAGCAAGCTGGTGTATTTCCCTGAAGAGAACCACTGGGTGCTGGGCGCGCAGAACGCCATCGCCTGGCAGCGCGAGTTCTTCGGCTGGCTCAAAGAAACCTTATAATCCTTACGGGGTGCGGCTTCCAGGCCGCATCCCTTTCAAAAGACCATACCATGTATTCCACGCTTAACCTCGACGTCCAAAACAATATCGCTACCATTACCCTCAACCGGCCCGACGTTTACAACGCCTTCAACGATGCGCTCAGCTATGAGCTGCAGGATGCGCTGAAACAGGCGGAGAAAGACGCCGCCGTGCGCGCCATCGTGCTTACAGGCGCGGGCAAGGCTTTCAGCAGCGGGCAGGACCTGAAAGCATCCCTGGAATCTACCGGGAAAAGGAACCTGGGCGAATCGCTCCATAAAAGGTACAATCCCATCATCCGGGCTATCCGCAACATGCCCAAACCCGTGATCTGCAAGCTGAACGGGGTGGCGGCGGGCGCCGGCTGCTCCCTGGCCCTGGCCTGCGATGTGATCATCGCGTCCGAACAGGCCAGCATGATCGAAATATTCATAAACATCGCGCTGGTGCTGGATTCCGGCTCCTCTTACTTCCTGCCGCGCACCGTGGGTTACCACCGCGCCTTCGAGCTGGCTACCAAAGCCACCAAACTCACTGCCGCGGAGGCTTTGCAGATGGGCCTGGTTAATAAAGTGGTAAAACCCGAAGAGCTGGACGCCGCCGTGCAGGCCGAGGCTGAATTTTACGCCAACGCCCCTACGAAAGCCATCGCTTTGATGAAAAAAATGCTTACCAAAGGCATGACCGAAGGGCTGGACGCCGTGCTGGACTATGAGGCCTATTGCCAGGAAATTGCGGGGAATACGGAAGATAATGCGGAAGGCGTTCAGGCTTTCCTGGAGAAAAGGAAACCGGAGTTTAAAGGAAAATAGCGGGCAATGCAGCCCGCTGCGCATAAAAAAGGCCGTCCCGGAATTGCTCCGGGACGGCCGTTTCTG